>CAZOWU010000024.1:0-16576 GCA_964583735.1 uncultured Halobacteriales archaeon
CGACGGGCTCCACCAGTACCCCTGGCTGGTCCGCCAGCTCGGCAAGCTCCCCGACAGTCTCCTGGCGCAGGTCGACGGCGACGACTACGGCCTGCTGCTCCGGCTGAACGAGGAGGGCGCGGTCGTCGACAGCCACCACGACCCCACCGGCGGGGTCTTCGGGGTCACGTCCGCGACCCCACACGAGGGGGCGCTCTACCTGGGGAGTCTCTGGGCCGACCGGCTCGTCCGCGCCCAGCCGGAGTGGAGCTACCCGCCCACAGCCCCCGAAAACGACTAGTAGCTGGCCGCGGTCGGTCGGCCCATGCCACCGGAGCGTTCGGTCACCGCACAGGGGCTCGTTCGGCGGGCCTGCGAGACACACGCCGGCCGGCCGCTGGCGACCGTCGACGGCGAGACCTGGACCTACGGCGAGGCCTGGGAGCGGGGGGGACGGCTGGCCGCCGCCTTCGCGGAGCGGGGGCTGGCGGCCGGCGACCGCGTCGGCCTGATGATGTCCAACCAGCTCGACTACTTTACGGGCCTCTTTGCCTGCGTCCGCGGCGGGTACGCCGCCGTCCCGATGAACGACATGCTCAGCACGGCGGAGTTCGAGTACATGCTCGCGAACTCCGGGGCGCGGGGCGTCCTCGTCGGCGGCGGCTTCACCGACACGCTCGCTGGCGTCGCGCCCGACACCGACCTCGACGTGCAGGTCGCCATCGAGGACCCCGCCGGCGACCAGGTCCCCCTAGACGGGGCACTCGATAGCGTCGAGGGGACCCACGACCATCCGGCCGCCCCCGGCGACCTCCTGCTGTTGCCCTACACCGGGGGGACCACCGGCCGGCCCAAGGGCGTGCGCCACACCCAGGCGGGCGTCGCGATGGCGATGCTGGCCCACGTCACGGAACTGGAGGTCCGGGACGGCGAGGAGATGCTCTTTACCACGCCGTTGCCCCACTCGGCGGGCTACGTCGCCATGTCGGCCCTGGTCCAGGGCGCACACTTCACCGTCACCGCCGGCTTCGACCCCGGCGACTTCCTCGCACTCGTGGACGGTGAGCCGGTCTCCTGGACCTTCCTCGTCCCCACGCAGATCTACCGCGTCCTCGACCACGACGACCTCGCGGAGACGGACGTCTCGGGCCTGGAAACGGTCGTCTACGGGGCTGCGCCGATCACCCCCGAACGCCTGGAGGAGGGGCTGGAGGTCTTCGGGGAGGTGTTCGTGCAACTGTACGGCCAGACGGAGATGCCCGACATCGGCACCATCCTCCCGAAGGGCGACCACGCTGATGCCGACCAGGTGGGCTCTTGCGGGAAAGCGGCCGCGATGGTCGACCTCCGGGTCGCGACCCCCGGCGACCCCGCAGACACCGACCCCCTGGCTCCCGGCGAGGAGGGCGAACTCCTGATGCGCTCGCCGTACGTGATGGAGCGGTACCACGAGCGCCCGGAGGCGACCGCGGAGACGCTGGTCGACGGCTGGCTCCGGACTGGCGACATCGCCCGGATGGACGAGGCGGGCTACGTCTCCCTGCTCGACCGGGCCAGCGACATGGTCATCTCCGGCGGGATGAACGTCTACACCACGGAGGTCGAGGACGCCATCGACCGCCACCCGGACGTCGCCCAGGTGGCCGTCATCGGGGTCCCCGACGACGACTGGGGGGAGGCCGTCCACGCGGTCGTCGTCCCGGCGGGGGGCGCCGACCTCACCGCCGGGGAGGTTCTGGCGACTGCCGACGAGCACCTGGCCGACTACAAGATCCCCAAGTCCGTCGAATTCGCCGACGAGATCCCCACTACTCCCTACGGAAAGATGGACAAGAAGGCCCTGCGGGCGCCCTACTGGGAAGACGAGGATCGGGAGGTCAGCTGAGCGGGGCGGGATCGGGACCGGCGTGGAGTCGAGGGGCCAACGACCCGACTCGCGGTGACGTTTTTGTCCCTCCGGCGGGTCGGGTGTGGTATGGAGTACCTCAAATCGGCGGCGGATGCCTCACTCGAGATCCCCCAGGACGTGACGGAGTCGGTCCGGGAGATTGTCGACACCGTGCGCGAGCAGGGGGACGCGGGCGTGCGCGAGCTGACGCGGCGGTTCGACGACGTCGAGCGGGAGGAGTTGCGCGTGAGCGAGGCGGAGACCGAGGCCGCAGCAGACGAACTGACCGACGCAGAGCGCCGAGCAATCGACAACACCGTCGAGAACGTCCGGGAGTTCCACGAGGAGCAGTTCGCCCACCTCGAGGGGTTCGAGCAGGAGGTCGAGGAGGGAGTGACACTGGGGACGCGGCTGGTCCCCGTCGAGCGCGCCGGGGTGTACGTCCCGGGCGGACGGAAGCCGCTGGTGGCGGCGCCGGCAATGACCATCGTCCCCGCGGTCATCGCGGGCGTGGACACCGTCGTCGCCTGCGCGCCGCCCCAGTCCGACGGCTCCGTCCAGCCCGCCCAGCTGTACGCGATGGACCGGGCCGGCGCCGACGAGGTCTACGTCGCCGGCGGAGCACAGGCCATCGCCGCGATGGCCTACGGCACCGAGACTGTTCCCGGCGTCGACAAGGTCGCCGGGCCGGGCAACGTCTACGTCATCGAGGCCAAGCGGCAGGTCTACGGCCACGTCGGGATCGACTTTCTCGCCGGTCCCACCGAGGTCCTCGTCATCGCGGACGGCTCCGCAGACCCCGGGCTGGTCGCGACGGACCTGCTCGCCCAGGCCGAGCACGACCCCCGCTCGCGGGCGGCGCTCGTCGCCACGGACCGCGAGACGGCAGAGAAAAGCGTCGCGGCCCTGGAGAACCAGCTGTCAGCCCTGCGAACAGAGGATGTCGCCCGCGAGGCCTGGAGCGAGAACGGCGAGGTAGTTCTCGTCGAGAACCGCAACGAGGCCGCGGCGGTCGCCAACGACTGGGCGCCCGAACACCTCCAGGTGATGACCGACGACCCGCGCGCTCTGCTGGACGACCTACACAACTACGGGTCGCTGTTTCTGGGTCACCACGCGCCGGTAGTGTTCGGGGACAAGGCCGTCGGCACGAACCACACGCTCCCGACCCTGGAGGTCGCCCGCTACAGCGGCGGGGTCAACGTCACCACTTACCTGAAGATGCTCACCCACCAGGAACTGACCGCGGCGGGTGCCGACAGCATCGCCCCCTGGGCGGCCAAGGTCTGCGAACTCGAGGGGACCCACGCCCACCAGATATCCGCCGAAAAGCGCATCCGGTCGGCGTCGAGCCGGGACCTGGCCCGCGAGCTGGAACTGGAGCCAGGCGGCGGCGTCGACCGCTCGGAGTGAGCGGGGGGTCGAACACAGTTAGACGGCGTCGACGCCGGTGAGCTCGAAGCGGGCACCGCCGTCGCCGCCCTCGGTCACGGTGACTGTCCAGCCGTGGGCCTCGGCGACTTCGCGGACGATCGCCAGCCCGAGCCCGGTCCCCGCCTCGACGGTCGAGTAGCCGCTCTGGAAGACCTGCTCGCGCTCCTCGAGGGGAATGCCGGGGCCGTCGTCGGCGACGTAGAACCCGTCGGGGAGAGCGCCGACCGTCACCGTCACGCCCTCACCGCCGTGGTCGACGGCGTTTCCGAGGAGGTTCTCGAGCAGCCGTTGCAGCCGGGTGTAGTCGGCCCTGATGACCCGGTCGGTGTCGGTAACCAGCGTCGCCGCGGCCGTGTCGACGTTCCGCCAGCAGCTCTCGACTGCCTGCTGGAGGTCGACCGGGTCGGTCTCGTCGACGGCGCTGCCCTCCCTGGCGAGGGTCATCAGGTCGTCGATCAGCTGCTCCATCCGCTCGAGTGCGTGTGCAACAGTGTCGACGTGGGTGCTGTCGGTCTCCTCGCGGACCAGCTCGAGCCGGCCCCGGGCCACGTTGAGCGGGTTCCGCAGGTCGTGGCTGACGACGCTCGCCAGCTCCTCGAGGCGTTCCTTCTGGCGCTCCAGTCGCCGCTCGCGGTGCTTGCGCTCGGTCACCTCGCGGGCGACGCCGACAACGCTATCGACCTCCCCGTCGACCGCCAGCGGCATGAGCTGGTAGGAGAGTGTCGCTGTCCCGCGCCCCGGGAAGTCGCCGCTCACCTCGCCGCTGAGCTCCTCGCACTCCCCTGCCAGCAGCGCCTCGTACGGGTCGCCCTCGCGTTGCTCGCGGACCGCGGACACGAGCGCGCTCGTCCGCCCCTCGAGTGCCTCGCGAGTCGTCCCGTAGAGGTCCGCCAGGTGGTCGTTGACGACCACGAACCGGCCGTTCTCGTCGTAGATGGAGGCGGCCTCCTGCATCGCGTTGACCATCTGCTCGTAGCGGCGCAGGTCGCGCTCGCGTGCCCTGCGGTCGGTGATGTCGCGGACGACGCCGATGGTGCCACGGAGCTCTCCGTCGGGTGAGGGGAGCAAGGCGAGGTGGTTCTCGACGACGACCTCTTCGCCATCGGCGGTGACGGTCTCGAGCTCCCAGGTGGCAGTCTGTCGGTCCTCGTCGGCGAGCAACTCGCGGATGAGGGCGGTGCCACGCTCGAAGGCCGGCTGGGAGATGAGCAGCGAGGCGTGTTTCCTGAGCAGCTCCTCGCGCTCGTAGCCAAAGGTCTCGACGAAGGCGTTGTTGACGTAGGTGTAGTGGCCGTCGGCGTCGAGCACGTAGACCGGGTCCCCCATCGCCTCGATGAGCCGCCCGTACCGGGTGAGCTCCTGTTGGTACTGCTCGCTATCGGAGATGTCCCGGACGGTGCAGGCGATGTCGCCGGCCGCCGTGACCGACACCACGTGGTCCTCTGGAAAGGTCGTTCCGTCGGCCCGGAGACCAGTCGTCCGGCCGTGCCAACGACCCGCCTCGCGGGCGGTCGGCAGGACCTCGTCGTGGACGACGGCTACCTCGTCGTCGGGGTAGAGCAGTTCCCAGTCCTCGCCGACCAGCTCCTCGGGCTCGTAGCCGTAGAGGGCGGCGTAGGTCTCGTTGACGTAGGTGAACCGTTCCTCGGCGTCGAGGATACTGATCCCCTCCTGTGCGGCCTCGATGGCCTCGAGCTGGCGCTTGCGTGCCCGCTCGGCGCGCGCCCCCTCGACGGCGTTGACTACCCTGTTCGCGAGCAGCGCGTACTGGTCGATCCCACCCCCCTTCTGGAGGTAGTCGGTGGCGCCGGCCGACACTGCCTCGCTGGCGACCTCCTCGTTGCCCCTTCCCGTGAGCAGGATAAATGGAAGGTCCGGGTGCTTCTCGCGGACGGCCTCGAGGAATTCGATGCCGTCCCTTCCGGGCATCTCGTAGTCGGAGACGACGCAGTCGACCGGCTCTCCGGAGAGGGTCTGGAGTCCCTCGGCGGCGCCGCTCGCGGTCTCGACGACCAGCTCCTCGCGCTCGCGCTCTAGGAGCTCGGCCGACAGGTCGACGAAGCCGGGGTCGTCGTCCACGTGGAGCACGCGAGTCTTCGTGGTAGCCGGCCCGGCCATTGTCCAAATATCGAGAATAGATAATATAACGGTTTGGGCCGAGAGTATCAGTTATTGAATTGGCGGACGGGCACCGTGCTCTCAGTGTACTAAGCGACTGCACAGTAGTGAACCGACCGGGTCGGAGCCAGCACCGGCCCCCGGATCCGGAACTGTGAGAGCGACCGGCTCCTGACACGGGGCGGAGCGTAGCGGGCTGCCCGGAGGTTGGACCGTCACCCCTCGTCGCCCCGGTCGCCCCGCAGCACCATGTAGGTCGTCGACAGCCGCGCAACCAGCTTCCCCGCCGAGTTGTGGACGTCACACTGGACCATCCCGATGGTCCGGCCGCGGTCGACGATTGTCGCCGTCGCCTCGAGGCGGTCATCGAACACCGGCCGCAGGAAGTTGATCTTGAGCTCGATGTTCGTGGTCGATTCCCCCTCCTCGAGCGTGGTCATGAACGCGAAGGCGGTGGTTGTATCGGCCAGCGCAGTGATGATACCGCCCTGCACGGGGCCGCCGCGGTTGGCGTGACGGCTGCTCGCCTCCATCGAGAGGACCGCCTCGCCGTCGCCGACCGATTCGACCTCCCAGCCGAGCAGGCTGCCGACCGGGGAGTCCGACAGCGGCCCGAGCGGCGGCACGTCGATGGGCTCCTCGGCCTCCCCCGCCCGGCGTGTCTCGGCGGCCTCGACCCCCTCCCTGACACGCAGCTCCCGTTCGAGTGCCTCCGCGAGAACCCCTTCCGGGCCGTCGTCCAGCGCCTGCAGCCGGTCGTACTCGGCGTCGGAGAGCGACAGTTCCACCGTGTGTGTTCCGCCGTCGTCCTCGGTGTCGACCATGCACCTCCGCTACAGCGGGTCGGCAATTGTACGTTGGGACTCCGGCAGTCGTGCCGGGCGGGGGGTCACAGCGCCGGTGACGGTCCGTCCGGGACAGTCGGACGCGAGCGCGGATCCGTGAGTTTAGCCGTCTGGAGCGTGTTCGGCCGGCTATGGACCCCGAAGAGACCCGCCGCAGCTGGGCCGACCGGTCGGGGGAGTTCTCGCCGGCTTACTACGCCGAGATCGGGCCGAACAACGTGAGCGAGACGCTCTCGGAGGTGCTCTCGTACTACGCCGACGAGAGTGCGGCGGTCCTCGAGGTGGGCTGTAGCTCCGGGCGCCACCTGGCTCACCTCTTGGACAACGGCTTCGAGAACCTCACCGGCGTCGATATCAACGACGAGTCCTTCGACGTGATGGCCGAGTTCTTCCCCGAGCTGACCGAGACGGGTACCTTCCACACCGGCGCCCTCGAGGAGGTCGTTTCCGAGTTCGGGGACGGCGAGTTCGACGTCGTCTACTCGGTCGAGACCCTCCAGCACATCCACCCCGACAACGGGTGGGTGTTCGAGGAACTCGTCCGGGTCACGAGCGACCTGCTCGTCACCGCCGAGAACGAGGGTAACAGCCCCGAACGCGGCCGCCCTGACAACGCCGTGAGCTGTGTCCAGGACGACTTCCCGCTGTACTACCGGGACTGGGAAGCGGTGTTCTCCGGCCTCGGGCTCGCCCAGTTGCTTCGTGAACCCGGCAAGCGCGACACCGTCCGCGTCTTCCGGGTGCCCTGACCGTCCGGCGGGCGCGCTCGCTCACCACTTGGAGGGCACAGGCCACCGCCAGCGCGGTGCAGTGATGGCCTGTGGGAGTGATTATCGTCGTCTGTTCCCGGCGCGTGCCGACCCCGATGCGGGCACTCGCCGGGACATCGGGACACCAATTACGATGAGCGCACAGAGTGACCCACGCGACCACCACGCACCGCTTGACGGTGCGGGCGTTCGGGGAGATGTCCTCCCGAATTCCGGTCGAGCACCCCGTTCCCCGGCACAACTTACAACACACGTGATAACGTATCACGCGACACCCATGCACGACCCAGTGGCCGACGCCGACGAGACGGACCGGAAATCCATCGCCCCGCGGCTGGAGCAGGTCGAAGGAGCGCGTATCGGGCTGTTCGACAACGGGAAGCCGGCGGCGGAGCCGTTGCTGGATGTCGTCGAGGAACGCCTCGAGGCGGAGTACCCGGGCGTGACGACCGACCGCTACGCCGTCGACCACCTCAACCGCATCAAAAGCGAGGAGGAGATGGCGGCCATCGAGGCGTGGGCCGGCGAGGACGTCGACGCCTGTATCGGCGCCATCGGCGACTGCGGCTCCTGTACGAAGTACCTCGTCTACGGCATCGAGGCGGTCGAGCGAAGCGACACACCGGGGGTCGGCCTCATCGACGAGGGGTTCACACTCGACTGGGACACCAACGCTCGTGACTTCGGGCGCGCGATGCGCTATCACACGCTGTCGGCGGTCGCAGAGGTGCTCGACCGCGACCGCTTTCGCGAGCAGCTCACCGCCGACGTCCTGGACGAGATTCTCGAGGGGCTGACGCGGCCGCCGACAGCCGAGGAGCGGGCGTCCGGGGACGCCGAGGCCGACCGGACGGTCGTCGCCGGCGGGGACCGGTAGGCCGATGAGCCGGCACGAGGCCGACATCGAGGGCGTGACCGAGTCGTTCTACCGCGAGGGGAGGACGGACGGGCTACCGGTCGTGCCGCCGACGGAGGAGCGTGTCGAACGGATGCTCGAAGGGACCGACCTGCCCCGCGACGAGGTCCTCGGCCAGCTCGGGACCCGCGAGGGGACGCTCACCGTCGAGAAACTGGCCGTCAACGGGGTGATGGCCGGCTGCTTGCCGGTCCACATGCCGCTGTTGCTCGCCGGCGCGCGGGTGCTTGCGGACCCCAAGTCCAACGCCATCCAGGCGTCGGTCAGTACCGGTTCGTGGGCCTACCTCTTCGTCGTCAACGGTCCCATCCGGGAGGCGCTGGACGTCAACTCCGACACGGCCGCGTTCGGCCCCGGCTTCCGCACGAACCGGACCGTCGGCCGGGCGCTGGGACTGGCCTACAAGAACGCCGCCGATATCCACCCCGGCGAAAAGGAGATGGCGACCCTCGGTAACCCGTTCAAATTCAGCCTGGTCGCCGGCGAGAACGAGGCGCGCAGCCCGTGGGAGCCGCTGCACGTCGAGCGCGGCTACGACCGAGAGAGCAGCACGGTCACCTTCGCCGCACCCAACAACTTCCTCCAGTACCAGTTCAAGGCGGGGTCCCGGAGCGACCAGCAGATGGTCGAGAGCCTCATCGAGCACACCCCACCACACATGCTGGGGCTCAAGACGGAGACGGCCAACGAGCGCTACGAGGGCGCCCAGCTGGAGGTGTTCTACGCGCTCTGTCCGTACAACGCCCAGGAACTCGCGGACTACACGAAAGCCGAGATCAAGGAGTACATCTTCGAGAACGCCCGGCGTCCCGTCGAAGAACTCTTCGACGTCGACCTCAGCAGCGGGGGCGGCGGCGACGGATTGCAGCCCCTCTGGGGGCGGCAGTTCGACTCCCCCGACCGCATCAACCTGTTCGTGACCGGCGGGAGTGGCCGGTTCAACGCCGCCATCGGGCCGACCCTCGGCGGCCCCACCACCAAGCGCGTCGAACTGCCCGATAACTGGGCGGCGCTTCTCGAGCAGTACGGCGACGGCCTGGACCGCGAGTGGGGCCGGCCGGGCGAGTAGCGCAGATGGCGGCAACGTACGACCTCGTGGTGGTCGGCTCGGGGCCGGCGGGGCTGGCTGCCGGTATCGCCGCCGGGCGCCGCGGCCTGACGGCGGTCGTCTTCGAGGCGGAGTCAGTCGGCGGCGAGCTCGTCAACCGCCACACCATCGAGAACCTCCCGGGTCGCCCCGAGACCACGGGCCCCGAACTCCGCTCGGCGCTGGTCGACCAGCTGGGAGCCGTCGGCGGACAGGTCCGGCTGGCGGCGGTCGACGACGTCCGGCGGGAGGACGACGGAGCAGCCGGCGACGAGGAGCCACGCGAGCGGGCCGGGAGCGGCTTCGCGGTCGAGACGGAGGAGGGGACCTACCGTGCCCGGACCGTCGTGGTCGCCGCTGGCGGCCAGCCGGTTCGGCTGGACGTCCCCGGTGCCGAGTCGTACAGCGGACGCGGGATATTCTACTGTGCGATGTGTGACGGGCCGCTGTACGCCGACGAGGTCGTCGCCGTCTCGGGTGGTGATGACTGGGCGCTGACCGACGCGCTCTATCTCACCGGGTACGCCGACACCGTCGTCGTCATCGAGGAGCGGCCACAGCTACCGGCCGCCGAGTCGCTCCGCGAGCGAGTCGTCGACCACCCGGACATCGAGGTACGGACCGACACCGAGGTCCTGGGTGTCGGTGGCGGGGACCTCCTCGAGCGACTGGAGTTGCTCGACCGCGCCGAGGACGCCGAGTACGTCGAGGAGGTTGGCGGGCTGTACGTCCAGCACGGCATCGAGCCCGCGGCGGCGTTTCTCCCCGAGTCGGTCCGACGGACCGGCTGTGGCGCTGTCGCCGTCGACCAGTCGCTGGCAACGGCGGTCCCCGGGCTGTTCGCGGCCGGCGACGTCCGGCAGTCCTCGCCGCGGACGGTCGCTGCGGCGCTCGGTGATGGTGTCACCGCCTGCCGGTCGGCGGTGCGGCGGCTGGAGGGGTGAACAGTGTCGGCCAGCGAGTACTCGGCACGGACGCGGAGAACCCCCAGTTGGTCCGCGGGGTGCGGCTTGCGGGGCCTCCGAGTGGTGTGGTCGCATCCACACAGCAGTGGACCTGGCACAAACATCGAGATGTCCTGTGTCACAGACCAGTCCGTAGACGCGACGCGGGCCGAACGGACGGTCGGGGTGGCGACCGCGCTGTCGGTTCTGGGTCGATGCGTACTACAGACCAACAAGTTCAATCGTGGTACTCGTCAGTAGTTCACTTCCCTCTCCGGTCAGATGGATGGGTACCTCCATCCGCATACTTCCGACTCCCGGACGGCCGATGTAGAGGAGGCCAACGACAACCATTCCCTCCCGCAACGTCGCCGTATTCGACGCCGAGATGACTGGCGGAATGCGTGCGCTCGTACCGAGACCGTGGCCGACGTACCCGTCGAAAAAGTGCTCCGCGTATCCCGTCTCCGCCACCACATCTTCGACAGCTTCGGCCACGTCCGCGATTACCGCTCCGGGAGCGAGCTCCGCAAGCAGCGTCTCGACAGCCCGCTCCCAGGCGTCAGCAAGCGCCCGCTGCTCGCTCGACGGCTCACCTACGATGCCAGTCATCGCATAGTCCCCGAGGTAGCCATCGTAGGTCGGGTGAAGGTCGATAGTTACCATGTCGCCACGCTCGATGCGCTTGTCCGAGGGCAGCACCGTCAACCCGTCCTCGTAGGCCTGCCGATGGCCCGACCCGACTTCCGTTCCCGTGGTCGACCAGGTAAACTGGTCTCCGGCCTGTCGCATCGCCTCCTCTGCAGCGCCTGCGACCGCTGTTTCAGTTACGCCCGGCTCGACGGCGTCGAAGGCAGCCCGCATGCCTGCGTCGGCGACCTCCGCAGCACGACGAAGTCGCTCGATTTCGCCCTGCTCTTTCTCGTGCATCTCGTCGTTGACGAGCGTGACGGCGTTCTCGAGGGTGGCAACTTCTGCAAGTGTCTGATACTCGGTTGCCGTCAGGACACCCGGGATCTGTCCGTGCCCGAGTTCGACTCCGACTCGCCGGACGCCAGTCGATTCGAGCCGCTGACGGACGACTCGGGCGAACGTTCTGTCGCCGTCTTTCCCCTTCTTCCAGACATCCGAGACCGGAAGCACCCCCTCGGTATCGAGACGGCTCGCGTCGTACTCGCTCGTGATTACGGAGGGGCTCCCGTCGACTGGAACCAGCACCGCTGTTCGCCACGGCGCTAGCGTCCCAGTGAGGTATGTCAGCGTGCCGTTTCGTGTGGCGACGAGCAACTCGAGACCTTCGTCGGCCAGCCGGTCCTGGAGCTTCTCTCTCCGCCCAGGAAAATCCAGTTGTTGCATGCTGTGTCGTGTCTTCACAGACAGACTACGTAGTTCCCCGGCCCGCAAGTTCCCCGTCCGTCCTGGGGGGATCAACCGGGGTACGATTCATCCGACGGGAGAGGCTTCGTCCGCTCAACCGAACCGGTCGTCCAGTAAGACCAGTGCGGAGAGCGCTCCGCTGAGTAGAGTGTCTGCACTCAGCGCGCGCCTGTTGACCCGGTGACACGCTCCATTCGGCACGCCGTTTCCAACAGCCGACACGGGTTTCGACGGGCCATCGCCACCGAGGCGCAGTTCCGAACACAAAGACTTGCGTGGCAATTGCCTTTGGACTGGAGTGTGAACTACCGACAATGAGTGACGATGGAGTTACGCTATCGGGAGGCGAACTGGTCGAGTACTGCCAGACACAGGCCAGACTCCTCGCAGGGCGAACGGAGACGATCAATAAAGAGGCCGATGTGTTGCTGAATGAGATCGACGAGGACATCGCAGCGATGCGGAGCCGCCTGGGAACACATTCGACCGACAGTGGGGCGTCGGCCGCCTCGCCGCCGGCCGCTGACCCGGACGATACCGACGAGATGGCTGCACTTGCGGAACTGGAGGCCGAACTCGAGGAGAAACAGGCAGTCGTCGAGGCCAAGCAAGCGAGGGCAACGGCCTTCCACGACCTCTCGGAGGCGTACGCTGAACTGGCGGCGGACCTCGACGCGGACGTCGACGACGGACGGACAGCACTCGGGCGGGTTGTCCGGTTCGAGCGTGACCACGACGCACCGGCCTACTTCGACGACCGGCAGACACTCCTCGAAGCCGCTGCCGAATCGGGTGAGTAATGCCACAGGACAAGCGATTCAGGGTCCGAAGACGACGCGATGAGACACTCGGTATTTCTGTCCATGCCCGGAACCCTTTATTCACTTCTCGCACTTCACTGACCCGTGACCGAGTTCGATCCGGAGAAGTTCGAGGAGAAGTACCAGTACTATTTCGAGGAAATCGAGAGGGCATACTCGGACGCCTACCAGCAGCTACACGGCGAGTGCGACTCTGCACTCCTCCGAGCAGTTGACCGGAACGTACTCAGCGAGAGTGAACCGGTCTACGAGGGGAATGGTGAATTCCGCATTAGTCTCCCAGCTGATGTGGGAGAACGCGCGCAGTCGCTACCTGGCGATGAAGAGGCGTTCAACACCGTTGTCGAGGAGTTTACTGACAGGATTGAACGCGAGCTCCGCCGGACCTTTGAGTTTGAAGACTAGACGCAGACCGAGGAGGTCGCCGGGCTTGACATCCAGTGGCTGTCGAGGATTGGTGTAGCCTCCGAAATCGGTGGCGCACGTCGTGGGCCGCTCTGGGACTGGCATCCGCCTCGACTTCCGCCACCACGAGGTTCTCTGTGCGCGCACTGTGTGAAATATCTGAGTAACGACCTGGAGAAGCCGACCTCTGCCGCGCGGGATACGTCTCGCACACACTCGGGCGCTCGGAACCCTGCAGCCCCGGGAGACTACGTCTCGCTGGCCCTCGTTCGCTTCGTTTCGAGTGGTGCGGTCCGCTGTCAGTCGTCGGCAACTTGTGCCCGTCGCTGCTCGACGGTCGCCTCGACGTCGCTGACCCGGTCGAACCGGTCGGCACCGATATGGTCGACCGTGTCCTGGAGGAACTGCATCGTCCGCTCGTGGACCACCCACCCGTCGAAGCCGGGGTAGGCCTCGTCAATCGTGACCCCGTCAGCTTCGACACGCTCGCCCGAGACGAGTTCGTGCTCGATGTAGGCCTCGATGCGGGGCTCGTACACGTCCTGGACGACCGACGGGTCGGCCTCGGCGAGTTGGCGTAGCATCCACCGCCCGTTCTCGATGTGCCGGGTTTCGTCCTGCCGGATCTGCCCGACTGCCGCCTGGTAGCCGGGCAGCACCGTCTCGCGGCCCAGCTGGTCGGCCTTGATATCGACCATCTGGTCGAAGGCCAGATACCCACGCCGCGCCCCCTGGGCCTCGACCATCCCCATGTACTCCAGGTAGGCGTCGCCGAGGGCGTGGACCAGCGCCGTCTGGTTACCGCTTCGGGCTGCGTCGATGAGGTCCTCGCCCTTGTCGTAGAGGTCCTTGATGCTGTAGGCGTCGCCGCCCTCGTCGTCACCGTACTGGTCGACGTCCTGGGTTTCGAACACTTCCTCGAAGTAGCGGCTGAAAAAGTCGGTGTGTTTGGCCTCCTCGTAGACCTGCTGGGAGAGGTACATCTCCTCTTGCACTGGGTCGAAGGGCACTGCGTCGCGGTCGAGGCTATCCAGTGCGTACATGTACGGCGAGAGTGTCCGGGTGACGTCCTCCTCGCCCTCGTAGAATCCCGATGCGATGGTCAGAAAGAGTGCCTGCTCGCTGTCGGAGAATCCAGCCCAGTCCTGCTTGTCCTGCTCGAAGTCGAAGTCGTCGGGGTCCCAGGTCCCCTCGGTTTTCCCGTTCCGGTACAGTTCGAAGGATTTCTCGCGCTGGCTGTAGTCGACAGGCATGCTCACAGCCGACGCGAGACAGGGTAATAAATCGCACGCTGAGCGGCCCACTAAGTCGTTGTGACGGAGTTCTCGCTGTGGCCACGCTCGCCGTGGGCGCAGTTACTCCAGGAGGCCGAGGACAGCCTCGTAGCGCTCCCCGAGGTCGGCAGGCGCGGGCGGTCGCTCGCCTCCGGACCCGACGTGTGGCGGCCACTCCACTGCCGCCACCTCGCCGACCGTCAGCGCCGTCTTCGCCCCGGACCTGTTCCTGTGTCTGTCGACGAGCCCGCCGCCCGGGACCGTCACCTCGTCTCCCGCTGCGACGCCGTCGAGCGCCACGGTCCAGGCATCTCGTGTCGCGTCCCACGTGGCCTCGTGTCGCGTCCCGTCGACCACCAGGGTGACCGTCCCGCCGGTGGGCTGCTGGGTTCGCGTCCGGAGGCTGCGGTCGGGGTCCGGCGGCGGGTGCTGTGCCACGACGGCCACCGTGGGCGGGTCGGCTGTCGGCTCCAGGCGGGCGCCCCGGAGGAGTAGCCCGGTCGAGGGCACCACCTCGACGGGCGAACTCGCCACGGCGCCCCCGGCGGTCCGGACCCGGAGACGGTAGGTGCCGGTCGGGAGCGTCGGCGGCACGTCGTACCGGGCGGTGTACGTCCCGGCCTCGTGCTCGCGCCAGACGAACCCGACATCCAGGTCAGTGGCTACCTGCTCCCAGGAGCCGGCCCCCTCCCGCTCGAGGACGACGAACGGGTCACCGACCGGGCGGTCCCGGCCGGCGGGTTCCCCCTCCCAGCCGACGGTGACGGTCTCCATGCGCTCGACAGTCTCTGGGGCGTCGTCGGTGATGCACGGGTCCGCGCCCGACTGCCCCACGGGAGCCGCCGGCGGCTCGGGTCTGGTGCCGGCAGGCGTCGCCGCCCCGACACCCCCCGTGGCGAGGTCGGCAGCGAGGTCGACGAGCGCCTCCTCCATCGCCAGCGACGTGTACTTGCCAAAGACCGTGTGCCCGCCCTCGTAGTGTTGCTGGTCGTACTCCTCGGGCGTCGTGAAGTAGCCGTGGTAGCCGTTGGCAACGCCGACGACCGCCAGGTCGTCGACACCATCGGGGGCTACTGGGGCCGCGGCCTCACAGACCCGACGGCCGGTCTCGACCGTCGGTTCACCACCGGAGGCCAGGAGGAGTCGGTCACCGACGCGAATGGCCTGCGCCGGCACCGCCGGCGGCCACGACCAGGGGCCGTCCGCGCCGGCGACGACCTTCCGGCCGTGGACCGGGTCGGCCTCCTCGGCCGGCAGCCGCAGGCCCTGGAGCCCGGCATCGAAGAACAGCGACGGCCCGTTCTCGCCGCCACCGAAGAAGGGGAGTCCGAAGACGGCCTCGTCGGCGACGCGCTTGCCGGGGGCAACCGCCTGGCCCCCGTAGGTCACAGTGGTAGCCCGCCCGGCGACCGGGACGTCCGCCGTGAGCTCCCCCGCCGCGTTCTCCCAGGCTTCCCGCATGCCGCGGGCGATGCGCTCGCCGGTCCGGTCGGCAACGGCGTGCATGTTGTGGTCGTCGTAGACCGGGATCATGTCGCCAAGTGGCCCGTTGGTGTGCATGGCGAGTGGCGCGGTGCCGTCGAAACTGGCAGCGAACCGGCGGACGGCCGCGCCGGAACAATCCGCCGAGTAGGTCGTGTTGTGCGGGGTGTAGGCGGTGGGGTGGACGGGGAAGTGGGTCCAGGCGGCGACCGGGTCACCGTCGGTCGTCTCGACCCGGAGCAGCCGGAGCGTCGTCTCCCGGGTGTGGTCGGGACCCTCCGGGTCCAGCTCCGGCGTCGCCGTGCCGGGCTGGTGGTCCTGGCCGTGGTTCGCGAGGTGGGCCTCGACCGACCGGCTCCGGTTGGCGTCACCGACGCTCGTCGTCCCCCACCCGGCCACGGCCGGGCGGGCCCGCTCCGCGGCGGCCGCGACCGCGTCGCCGATCTGCGCGGCGACCCAGTCGCCCACGTCGTTCGGCCCGGCGTGGGTGTGGGTGCAGGCAAACAGGAGTGTGTCCTCGTCGAACCCGAGCGGCTGGACGTGCTCGAGGACGCGCTCGCGGACCTTCGGCGCGCCGAGGTCGGCCGAGACCAGCGCGACGCGGCCGCCGTCGAACTCGAGGACGAGCGCGTGGGCGAACAGCCGGAGTGAGACCCCTTCGGCGGTCTTGTCCGGCCGTGCGTACCCGAAGAACTGGTCGCCATTCGCCGGCGTGATGTCCCGGCGGGCGGCGCCGGCACGCAGGTCCGGACCGGGTTCGCCGTCCACCCGTGTCATCCCCCGGCCCCCGTCCACAGTGGCGGAGGCTGGGCTCCTGGCGGCGTCCTGGCTGGCTGGGGGCGATGGGTCGGGCAGGTGGCGTCCATGGGGGCAGTAGTCGGGGGCGGCGGACGTAAAGCTACGGACCCCGTAGCGAGCGGTGCCGGGCCAGCAACCGGGGCGGCGGTCCGACACCGGGACGACGAGCTGGTGAGGTTCCCCAGCGGGCGACGCCGTCGGTCGTCCCAGACCCCCTTGCCGAGAGTCTTCAGTTCAACCGTGTCAGCGCCTGTGGGTGGGACCGACGGACAGCGCGGGCGACGTGTCAGTCTCGGCGGTCCGCGAGCCGCTCCTGGATGTCGACCTTGCGGATCTTTCCGCTGCCAGTCTTTGGCAGTTGGTCGACGATGTCGACGACCCGCGGGTGTTTGTACGGCGCCAGCTCCTCAAGCACGTAGTCCCGGATGTCGTCGGGCG
>CAZOWU010000025.1:0-16000 GCA_964583735.1 uncultured Halobacteriales archaeon
GACCGTCGGATTAGAAGTCCGACGCTCTGGTCCGGACTGAGCTACGTGCCCTCACTGGGAGGCAACGGAGCGACTGGCAAAGCCGTTGTGGTCGTGTAGGTACCGTGGCTAGATGTGCCGCAATCGCCGTCGGGAACAGCACGAAAGCCCCGCGTGTCTCGACTCCCGGGCCTCGCTGCGCTCCTCACTGTGTTGCGGTGCTTGCGTCGTCTCACACGCCGAGCGGTGGCGTTCGTGCTGTTGCAGTCCTTCCGGCACCCGCGTCTGGGACCCACGTAGTCAGGAGTTCAGGCGGCTTCCGGTCCGCGCTCCGAGCGCGACTCCGCCACCGCGAAGGAGAGGGTACTGACCAGCCCCAGCAGCGTCCCGCCGGTCAGCGCGATAGCGAGATACTGGAGGGTGACCTCTCCCAGGAAGTACGCGCTCAGGCCGTGCAGGACGGCGGCGATGGCGAGCACGTAGAAGGGGGCATTCAGATACCGCCACCGGAACCGGCCAGCGAGGTACTCGTCGGTGACCTGGCCGAGACTGCTCGTGATGCCGGCGGCCGCGAACCACTGGACGGCACCGTAGACCAGCGCCGCGGCCACCTCGGGCAGGCCGAGGGGGGTGCTGTGGGCGAGTTGGACCTGCTCGAGGGACTGGACGCCGCTGACACCGCCGATGACCAGGAGTGCAGCAGCGACGACGTAGGTGATGATCGTCACCCGGCCGGTAAACAACGCCTTCCGGGCGCGGGCGACCGCGGTGTCCAGCGTCTCCTCGACGCCAAAGGCACGGCCGAGCACGTACAGCCCGAGCAGGCCGGACGTGACTCCGAAGACCGTCCCGGGGAAACCCAGCGCGTTCGCGAGGACTGTCAGCGGGTAGATGAGCAGCAAAATCCCGAGCGGAACGAGAATCGTCCCCCTGGTCTCGGGGTCGTCGAGCACCTGCTTGATCGTGTAGTACATCGACTCGAGGTCCTGGGCCTGGCGGACGACGACCCGGCGGACCCCGTCGATTGCGACCCGCGAGCGGATGACCGGAATGACCGACTCGTCCTGGGCGCCGTCGGTCACCACGAGTGCGCGGATATCCTCGCCGGTCTCCAGGCCCGCGAGCACGCGGTCGACTTCCTCGCCGACCTTCCGGGTGGCCGCGACCTCGCTGCCCTCGAGTCCGGTGACCGCGGCGACCTCGATGGTCTCGTCGTCGACCTCCTCGGCGAGGTGGATCCCCTCGAACATGACGTTGACGTCGCTGTCCTCGGGGTCGGCCGTGGCCAGGTCGACGGCGGCGTCCCTGACCGCCTCGCGGCCGACGACGGGCGTGTCGACCCCGGTCTTGCGGCCGAGGTCGTCGTCGAGGTCGACACACAGCACCAGCAGCATCGTGTCATTCTAGACCACCCCCGGTATATCTGTTTTCGGCCCGCGAGCCGAGGCGACACACGTGTCCAGCCGCCGGCGCGGTCGCTCGCGCTCGCAGTGGCTCACGGCCCGGCCGCTCCCGCGACTACAGCGGACGCCAGCGCCCGCCCTCTGAGCCGTTCACACAGGACCGAGGGCCCTATAACGACGGCGACGAATCGGTTGGATATGAACCACGACGACGCCACCGGGGAGGGCCGCGAGCGCTTCGCGCCGGTGGACGACCAGTACGACCCCGACGCGGTCGAAGACCGGGTGTTCGACCGCTGGGAGGCCGTCGGCGCCTACGAGCGGACCGTCGAGCACCGCAGCGACGGCGAGGACTTCTTCTTCGTCGACGGGCCACCCTACACCTCCGGCGCGGCCCACATGGGCACGACCTGGAACAAGGTGCTCAAGGACCTCTACATCCGGTATCACCGGATGCAGGGCTACGACGTCACCGACCGGCCGGGCTACGACATGCACGGCCTGCCCATCGAGACCAAAGTCGAGGAGCGACTGGGCTTCGAGAACAAGAAGGACATCGAGGAGTTCGGCGAGCAGGCGTTCATCGAGGAGTGCAACACCTTCGCCCAGGAACAGCTCGAGGGGCTACAGGAAGACTTCCAGGACTTCGGGGTCTGGATGGACTGGGACGAGCCCTACCGGACGGTCTCTCCGGAGTACATGGAGGCGGCCTGGTGGGGCTTTTCGCGGGCCCACGAGCGCGGCCTCGTCGAGCAGGGCAAACGCTCGATCAACCAGTGTCCCCGGTGTGAGACCGCCATCGCCAACAACGAGGTGGAGTACCACGACATCGACAAGCCCTCCATCTACGTCCGCTTCCCGCTTGCCGACCGGGAGGGGAGTCTCGTCGTCTGGACGACCACGCCCTGGACCATCGTCGCCAACACGTTCGTCGCCGTCGACGGCGACCTCACCTACGTCGGCGTCGACGCCGAGAGGAGCGCGGACGCGTCCGCGGACCGGAGCGGCGAAGCCGCGGAGACGGAAACCGACCGCCTCTACGTTGCGGAAGCGTGCCTCGAGGAGGTCCTGAAGGCGGGCCGCTACGAGGACTACGAGGTCGTCGAGGAGCTATCAGGCGAGGAGATGGTCGGCTGGGAGTACGGCCACCCGCTGGCCGAGGAGGTACCCGACCACCCCCAGGGTGAGGGCGCCGGCCAGGTCTACACCGCAGCGTACGTCGAGGCCGACCGAACGGGGCTCGTCCACTCGGCACCCGGACACGGCGAGGAGGACTTCGACCGCGGACAGGAGCTGGGGCTGGAGGTGTTCTGTCCCGTCGGCGGCGACGGCGTCTACACCGACGAGGCCGGGGCGTACGCCGGCACCTTCGTCCGCGAGGCCAACGACGACATCGTTGCCGACCTGGACGAGGGGGGACTGTTGCTGGCCGACGAGGAGACGGCCGTCCGCGAGGGGCAGTGCTGGCGCTGCGATACGGACATCGTCCGGATCGTCACCGACCAGTGGTTCATCACGATCACCGACATCAAGGAGGAGTTGCTCGCGAACATCGAGGACGCCCAGTGGCACCCGGAGTGGGCCCGGGACAACCGCTTCCGGGACTTCGTCGAGGACGCCCCCGACTGGAACGTCTCCCGGCAGCGGTACTGGGGGATCCCGATCCCGATCTGGACGCCCGAGGAGAGCGCTGACTCGTCCGCGGACGGAGGCGACGACGCCGCCGGCGGCTGGGACGGCGACATGGACGAGGTCATCGTCATCAGCGACCGGGAGGAACTCGCCGAGCGCGTCGACCAGGATATCGACCCCGAGAGCGTCGACCTGCACAAGGGGACCGTCGACGACCTGACCGTCACCGAGGGCGGGACGACCTACACCCGGGTCGGCGACGTCTTCGACGTCTGGCTGGACTCCTCGGTCGCAACCTGGGGGACCGTCGACTATCCCAGCGAGACGGCGGGCTTCGAGGAGCTGTGGCCTGCGGACCTGATCATCGAGGCCCACGACCAGACTCGCGGGTGGTTCTGGTCGCAACTGGGCATGGGGACGGCCGCCGTCGGCGAGAGCCCATACGAGGAGGTGCTGATGCACGGCTACGCCAACATGCCCGACGGCCGCGGAATGTCAAAATCCAAGGACATCTTCGTCGACCCCGGCGAGGTCATCGCGGAGTACGGCCGGGACCCGATGCGGCTGTTCCTGCTATCGGTGACCTCTCAGGGGGAGGATATGAACTTCTCCTGGGAGGAGACCGGGGAGATGCAACGCCGGCTCAACATCCTCTGGAACGTCGCCCGGTTCCCGATGCCGTACATGCGCGCGGACGGGTTCAGCCCGGAGGAGACGTCCCTCGCGGACGTCGAGGCGGACCGGGAACTCGCAGACGAGTGGGTGCTCTCCCGGCTCCAGTCGGTTGAGGCGGCGATGACCGAGCGCATGGACGACTTCGAGAACGACAAGGCCGTCGAGCAGCTGCTCGACTTTGTCGTCGAGGATGTCTCCCGATTCTACATCCAGGTCGTCCGCGAGCGGATGTGGGAGGCCGAGGACTCCCCGAGCAAGCGGGCGGCATACACCACCCTCTACCGGGTGCTGGAGGAGGTCGCAGCCCTCGTCGCGCCGTTTGCACCCTTCGTCGCCGAGGAGGTCTACGCCACGCTGACCGGCGGGGCGGGTCACCCGACGGTCCACATGTGTGACTGGCCCGACCCCGACGAGCGGCTGCGCGACCCCACACTCGAGCGCGAGGTCGAGGTCGTCCGGGCGGTCGAGGAGGCCGGGTCGAACGCCCGCCAGCAGGCCGAGCGCAAGCTTCGCTGGCCCGTCGCCCGTGTGGTCGTCGACGCCGACAGTGAGGACGTCGCTACGGCCGTCGAAGCACGGGCCGACCTGGTCGCCGACCGGCTCAACGCCCGCGCGGTCGAGGTGCTCGGCCCGGACGAGGAGTGGGGCGAACTCGACTATTCCGCCCAGGCAGACATGAGTGAACTCGGTCCGGCCTTCGGGGAGGACGCCGGCCGGGTGATGGAGGCACTAAACGAGGCTCGCGTGGCGGAACCGGCGCTCGATGCCGTGGAGACGGCCGTCGCCGAGGCGCTGGACGAGGACGTCGGGCTGACGGAGGCGATGGTCGAGTTCCGTCGCGAGACGCCCCCGGAGGTCGCGGGTGCGGACTTTTCGGCTGACGGCGGCGGCGGCGTCGTCTACGTCGACACCGCCCTGAGCGAGGACATCGAGAGCGAGGGCTACGCCCGCGAGGTGGTCCGCCGGGTCCAGGAGATGCGCAAGGACCTCGACCTGGACATCGAGGCGGAGATCAGGCTGGACCTGGCCATCGCCGACGACCGGGTCGCCGACCTGGTCGAGCGCCACGCCGACTACGTCGAGGAGGAGGTCCGGGCCGGCGACCGTGGCACCGTCGAGAACGGTCACCGCAAGACCTGGGAGGTCGAGGGTGTCGAGGTGGAGATCGCCATCGACCCGCGCGAGGCCGACCGTCGGGAGGCCTCGAGTCAGACGAGCGGCGAGTAACCGAGCCGCGAGCCCCCGCGGAGGCGCCACCGAGCAACGACTGGCCGGGCGCGACCGGCAGCAGCCGACGGTTGCGGGGGCTGCCGGGCGTGTGACAACGCTTATTCGGTTCGGTCCGAATAGGAGGGGCAAGAGACCCCTCGTGACCATGGAAGAGAGCGTCTCGGGATTCAAGACCCGCGGTGACTGGATGACTGTCGTCGAGCACGGCGAGCGCATCACGCGTGCGCTGCAGGAGGTCGCCGACGAGGAGAGAGTCGACCTCGGAGATGCTCTCGAGGAGTTCGACGAGTGGCGGCCAAAGAGCCACGAGCGCATCGACGAGGACCTCAACGAGAAGACAGCAGAGCAGGCAAGCGTCGCGGAGGGCGAAGGCGAGAAGGAAGGGAAGGGACCTGACGAGGACCTCCAGACCGCCGGCGAGAAGCTCGCCGAGTCCTACGAGAACCTCGACGACCGGGACGAGGCCGTCGGCAAGTGGGGCGAGAGTATCGACTACGTTGCTCGGGCGGCCGACTCCGCCGGCCGGAAGGCCATCCGCACGGTCGAGAACGCCGTCTACCGCAACGTGATGACCCAGATCGCCCCCTACTACTTCGACAACGAACTCATCAGCGCGAACCTCCAGCAGGTCCGGGGCGAAGAGGAGTACGTCTTCGAGGTCAACGTCAACGACGACGACCTGAAGGTGCACGTCTCCAACCGGCTGTCGGACTACGAGTCCGAGGTCGACCGCTGGCACGTCGACACCGAGAAAGTTACAGAGACTGTCGAAGCTGCGGAGGGCGCCGAAGCTCCCGACCCCGACAACGGCACGCCCACCGACGCCAACACGAACTAGCCGCGGCGGCCAGACCCCCGGACAGAAGCGGGCAGCAGGCAGGCCGCCGCGGTGACAGGGGGTCGTCACCCCCAATCGTTCGGGGTCCGGTACTCGGGTATCGCGCCCCAACAGTCAGGTGATGAGTCTCGACGTGTTCGGGTCCGGGAGTGGCGGCCGTGGCGACATCGACGAAACGAGCGTCATCGTCGTCGGCGCGGGAGTCGGCGGCCTCGCGGCGGCGGCCTATCTCGCGGACGCTGGCGCGGACGTCCGCGTCCTCGAGCAACACGACCGGCCTGGGGGCCACGCCAACCGCTTCGTCAAGGACGGCTACGTCTTCGATACCGGCCCCTCCTGGTACCTGATGCCGGACGTCTTCGAGCGGTTTTTCGGGCACTTCGGGCGCTCACCCGGGGAGTTTTACGACCTGGTCCACCTCGACCCCCACTACCGGGTGTTCTGGAAGGACGGTGACCAGGCGGACGTCCGGGCCGACATGGCCCACAACCGCGCCCTCTTCGAGTCGTACGAGGACGGCGCCGGCGAGGCGCTCGTCGACTATCTCGCGGAGGCGGAGTACACCTACGAGGTGGGGATGGACCGGTTCGTCTACGAGGACCGCGGACGCCTGCGGGACTTCGTCGACCTGGACGTGCTCAAATCCGCGCGCGGGCTCTCGCTGCTGGGGACGATGGACGACCACGTCGCGGGCTACGTCTCCCACCCCAAGCTCCGTCAGTTGCTGCAGTACACACTGGTCTTTCTTGGCGGGTCGCCGTACAACACGCCAGCGCTGTACAACCTGCTGAGCCACGTCGACGTCAACCTCGGCGTCCACTACCCCGAGGGCGGGATGTACAGCGTCGTCGAGGGAATGGTCGAACTGGCCGAGGACCTGGGTGCGACGGTCGAGACCGGCCGGCCGGTTCGGCGGGTCGAGCCGACGGGGAGCGACAGCCTGCGGGTCCACACCGGAGAGCGTGTGTCGGGTCGGACCGACGGGGAGGGGTCCGACGGGGAGGGGTCCGGCGGGAGCGAGGGCAGTGAGCGGCTGCGTCTCGGAACCGACGGCGGCGCGGTCACCACCGACGCCGTCCTCAGCAACGCCAACCCCGCCCACGTCGAGCGCGAGTTGCTCCCGGAGGGCCGCCGCGAGCACGGCGAGGGCTACTGGGAGGGGCAGACGCTAGCGCCCTCGGCGTACATGCTCTTTCTCGGCGTCGAGGGCGACATCGACCCGCTCGCTCACCACACGCTCGTGCTCCCCACAGACTGGAGGCGCCACTTCGAATCCATCTTCGAGGAGCCACGCTGGCCAGAGGACCCCGCCTACTACGTCAACGTCCCCTCGGTGACCGACAACACGGTTGCCCCCGGGGGCAGGAACACGGTAGTCGTGCTCGTGCCCATCGCGCCGGGCCTGGAGGACGACGCCGCGGCTCGCGAGCGGTTCCGGAGCCAGGTGCTCGAGGACGTCGCCGCCCACACCGGCGCCGACCTGCGTGGGCGGGTCGCGGTCGAGCGGGAGGCCTGCGTCTCGGAGTTCGCCGCACGGTACGGCGACCCCCGTGGGAGCGCGCTGGGGCTCGCGCACACGCTGCGCCAGACCGGTCCCTTCCGGCCGGACCACCGCTCGAGCGCACTCGAGGGGCTGTACTACACCGGCGCGTACACCCGGCCGGGGGTCGGTGTCCCGATGTGTCTCATCAGCGGCGAACACGCCGCCGAGGCCCTCATCGCAGACCGCTGATGCCGGCCACGCGGGACTCTGGGTCGCCACCGGCCGCCCGCGCTATCGACACGCTGCCGGCCGTCGTGAACCCGTAGCCGCGAGCCGGTAGGCTCATCACCCGAGGGGGCCACTACCGGTCTCAATGGCAACCCCGACGCTCGCGGTACTGCTCGTAGCCGGCGCGGCGAGTCTGTTCATGGCGTGGGCCATCGGCGCCGGCTCGTCGGGGTCGACCCCATTCGCCCCCGCGGTGGGGGCCAACGCCATCTCGATCCTCCGGGCGGGCTTCGTCGTCGGCATTCTGGGCCTGCTGGGGGCGGTGCTCCAGGGGGCAAACGTCACCGAGGCCGTCGGTCAGGAACTGGTGCTCGGCGAGCCCCTCGGCGCGACCGCCGCGGTCATCGGCCTGGTGGTTGCGGCGACGCTGGTGGCGGTCGGCATCTTCGCGGGGTACCCCATCGCGACCGCCTTCACCGTCACCGGGGCGGTCGTCGGTGTCGGGCTCGCAAGCGGCGGCGCGCCCGCGTGGGCGAAGTACCAGCAGATCGGCGCGCTGTGGGTGCTGGTCCCCTTCGTCGGCGGCGGCGTCTCCTACGGGACTGCCCGGCTGTTGCGGGCGGAATCGGTCCCCGAGCGGGTCGCCGTGCCCGCCCTCGGCGCCCTGGTGGGGCTGTTGCTTGCCAACATCGGGTTCGTCCTGCTGGGGCCGCCCGGCGAGCAGACTTCCGTCGCGACGGCCGTCGCGAGCGCCCTCGACAGCGGGCTCGCCGCCGTGGCCGGCACCTCGCTGCTGGTCGCTCTGCTGGTCGCTGGGCTGCTCGCCTACGACGCCTACACGTGGGGACCGGCGGCCACCCAACGACACTTCCTGCTGGCGCTGGGGGGGCTGGTCGCCTTCTCCGCCGGCGGGAGTCAGGTCGGGCTCGCGCTCGGCCCGCTTGTCCCCCTGACCGGGTCGCTCGAGGTGCCGCTTGTCGCCTTGCTCTTCGGGGGCGGGGTCGGTCTCCTCGTCGGCTCGTGGACCGGCGCCCCACGGATGATCAAGGCGCTGAGCCAGGACTACTCCTCGCTGGGGCCACGCCGGTCGATCGCCGCGCTGATCCCCTCCTTCGCGATCGCACAGACCGCCGTCTTCTTCGGGGTCCCCGTCTCCTTCAACGAGATCATCGTCTCGGCGATTATCGGCAGCGGCTACGCCGCGAGCGGAGGAGGCGGCGAAGTCTCCAGCGCGAAGATGGGCTACACCGTGCTGGCGTGGGTCGGCTCGCTCGTCGGAGCCTTCGCCATCAGCTACGGGGCCTTCCTCGGCGTGTCGGCCGTGCTGTGAGACACCGGTGTCCAGTCGACCCGCCCACGACACGACACGGCACGACACGGCACGACACGTATCCCTGGGTTGCCCGGGCCCAGTCAGTCGTCGGTCGTCATCTCGGCGTCGGGTTCGACCCCGCCTTTCTCCCCACCCACCTCTTCCTCGGCGGCCAGGCCGCCGACCCGGGCTTTCATAATCCGGGTGTTCTCGACCTGCTCGACGCGGATGGTTAGCCCGTCGTACTCGATGGACTCCCCCTCCTCGACCAGCCGGCCGGCGCGGTTGAAGATGAACCCCGCGATGGTCTCAAACTCCTCGCCCTCCGGGAGGTCGACGCCGAGCGCCTCGTTGAGTTCGTCGATGTTGACCTCGCCTTTGACGAGTGCGGTGTCGTCGTTGAGGGGCTCGATCGGTTCCTCCTCCCCACCCTCGAGGATCTCCCCGACAATTTCCTCGGTGAGGTCCTCCATCGTCACCAGCCCCTCGGTGGTGCCGAACTCGTCGACGACGATCACCAGGTGGAGGCGCTCGGAGCGCATCTCGGTCAGCAGGTCGTCGACGTTTTTCGACTCGGGGACGTGCAGCGTGGGCGTGGTCAGGTCGTTCAGGTCGACGTCCTCGGCCTCGCCGTACTGGAGCTCCCGCACCAGGTCGCGGATGTGGACGACGCCGATGATGTTGTCGAGGCTGCCCTCGTAGACCGGCAGGCGGGCGTGGTTGCTCTGGACGAACGTCTCCAGAGCCTCCTCCAGCGTGGTCTCGACCGGGACCGCCGTCATGTCGAGCCGGGGCGTCATCACCTCCTTTGCGATGGTGTTGTTGAAGCGAAGGGTGCGCTGGAGCATCTCGCGTTCCTCCTCGTCGAGGACGCCCTCGCGTTCGCCGGTTTCGATGATGTCGCGTATCTCCTGGCGGGTGACGTATGAGGTCTCGATGGCCGAACGCCCTCCGGTGACGCGGTTGACCGCGCGGGTGAGATAGTCGAACAGGACGATCAGCGGCAACAGGAGGTTCTCGGCGAACTTCAGCGGGCGGGCAATGGTCAGCGCCCAGGACTCGGTGTTCTCGATGGCGTAGGACTTGGGCGCGCTCTCCCCGAACAGCAGCACGAGGCTGGTGATCCCGACCGTCGAGATGACGACCGGCAACAGGCCGTTCCCCAGATAGTAGCTCAGCAGGCCCGTCGCGATAGCCGACATCGCAATGTTGACGAGGTTGTTGCCCACGAGGATCGTCACCAGCAGGCGGTGGGGGTCGTTGCGCAGCGCCGCCAGCGTCGTTCCCGCTTTGCTCCCGTCGCTCGACAGCGCCTCCACCCGGTGGGAGGCGATCGAGAACATCGCGATCTCGGAGGACGAAAAAAACCCGGAAAGCACGAGCAACAGGAAGATGACGACGCCTCCGAGAACGGCAAACAGCGTGTCGGAAATGGAAAAACCCAGCACCTCGAAGGCCAGAGGGACGGTCATTAGCGTCGGTACTTGCGTGTGGGCGGGTGTAAGCGTTACCATAGTTTCGCCCGAGGCGCGGGCCGACAGTGGGGGTCGCCGGCCAGGGGTGCGGGCCAGTGGGCCGGCAGACGGGGGTGCCGGCGGGAGAGCCAGCGGCCTGGGGCGTCAGCCGGCCGTCGAAGGGCTTACACGGGTCTCGCTCGAACAGTGAGTATGAGTCAGCCAGCCATCACGCTGTACCGCCTGCAGGCGTGTCCGTTCTGCGAGCGCGTCGTCCAGAAACTCGAGGCGTACGACCTGGAGTACCAGTCCCGGTTCGTCGAGGCACTGCACTCCAAGCGGGACGTCGTCAAGCGAGTCACCGGAAGTCGGACCGTCCCTGCTATTGTCGACGGGAACACCGGTGTCACGATGTCCGAATCCGGCAACATCGTCGAATACCTGGAGCGGACCTACGGCGGGGCCGCCGCGGGTGCCGACGAAGAGGCGGCCGCTGCGGGGGGGTCCTGAGTGGACCTGCCCTTCGACGTCGTCGACCTCGAGGCGACCGACCACCCCACCGAGGGCGAACAGGCCCCCGATTTCCGGCGGCCGCTGGTCACCAACGAGTTCTGGGAAGACCGCGCGCTCTCGGAACTGACCGCCGAGGAACCGGTCCTGCTCGTGTTCCACCCGATGGACGGGGCCTTCCCGGCGACGTACATGTACAACGAACTCCGCGACCGGGCGGTCGACGAGCAGGTCAGGGTCGTCGGCTGCTCCATCTCCACCCCCTACGAGCACAAGGCCCTCATCGAGGACCGCGAGGTCGACTTCGCGGTCTTCTCCGACCCGAAAAACGGCGTCGCCGAGGCCTACAACGTCGTCCACGACCTCGACGGGATGACCGGCGTCGCCGAGCCACGCCCTGCCGTCTTCGTCATCGACGGGGAACGGGTCGTCCGGTACGCCTGGGTTGCCCAGGAGTGGCCCGACTTCCCCGACTACGACGACCTGGAGACCGCCCTCGACGAGGTGTGATGGGGACGACCGACCCCGCAGCCGCCGCCGCGGCGGTCGACGACGGTGGGCTGGTCGTCTACCCCACCGAGACCGTCTACGGCCTCGGTGCCGACGCGCTCGATACCGACGCCGTCGCCCGCGTCTTCGACGCCAAACGCCGCGACCGCGACGACCCGGTCTCGATGGCGGTCCCGACGCTCGAAGCCGCGCTCGAGTACACCCGCCCCACCGCACCCGAGCGGGCGTTCATGCACGAATTCCTGCCCGGGCCCGTGACGGTGGTCCTCGAGCGGACAGCCGCGGTCCCGGACGTGCTGACCGCCGGTCGTGACCGCGTGGGTGTGCGCGTGCCGGACTGTGAGCCCGCGCTCGCCCTCCTCGCCGAGGCGGGGGCCCTGACCGCCACCAGCGCCAACGTCAGCGGCCGGGAGAGCGCCCGTCGCGTCGCCGACCTCGACCCCGAAATCCGGGAGGCTGCGGCGGCTGCCCTCGACGCCGGTGAGACGCCTGGTGGGACGCCCTCGACGGTCGTCGACATCGCGGACGGGACGGTCCACCGCCGCGGGGCCGCCGTCGAGGACGTCGAGGGCTGGCTCGACGCCCACTGACGGGCGCGCGGCGTTACCCGCCGAGCAGCGACCGCAGCGACCGCGTCCGCACCCCACACTCCTCGCGGAACTCGCAGGGCTCGCATTTGGCGTCGTTGTCGACCCGCGGTGGCGGGCCGTCGACTGTCCGGGCGGCACGCACCGCCTCGCGGTACTCGGCGCTCCGGCGCGGCCCCACCTCGACCGCCCGGACTACCCCGTGGGCGGAGTACTCCGCGTAGACCCGTTCGACAGATGTCTCCTGCTCCCAGGACAGCGCCTTCGCGGCGGCGACCAGGCGCACACTTTGGGGGTGCCAGACGCCCGTCTCGGGCGGGTCGCCGGTGAACACCAGCGACAGCGACGGTCCCGCCGGCCCCTCGAATCGCTTGTGTGCGACTCCTCGACAGTCCTTCCCCGAGAGGAGGACATCGCGGTCGTCCGGGTCGACCAGCGCCCCCCAGCAGTCCAGCCGGGCCTTCGCGCTCCCGAGCCGCGAGCGGAACTGCGTCGGCGTGACGTCGACGGGGGCCGCCCGGAGCGCCGCGTCGTCGGCGAGCAGTTCGGGATACCGGAAGGCGACGGCGCGACGGCGGCGGACCTCGGGCGGGGTCTCGTGCGCGTCGGCGGGCTGCTGGCGGCGGTAGTACAGTTTACGGGGGCAGTAGGCGGCCGTCGCCACGTCGCGGAAAGCGTGCATGGGCGGCCTGGTCCCGGCTTCGGATTTAAAAACTGAGGTCGATCTCGGGGTTGATGTCCTCGGCTGCTTCCCGGAGGCCGTCGGCCCGGGCGTCACCGATGAACCGACCCTCCAGGTCGGCGTCGGTCAGCCGCTCCTCGAAGGCGGTCCGGAACCGCTCGCTGACGCGACGGGCCCGGCGGTGTGCGCGTGCGACCCCCTCGGCGCGCTCGAGGGCGTCGGGGTCGGCGTCGACCTCGCGCCCGGCCTCGACTGCCGCAAGCAGTTCCGGGTCGGCGTCGTCCGTCCGCAGGAGGTGCAGGTCCAGCCGGGCGCGAACGACCGCCGCCTCCGGCACGTCCAGCGCAGCCGCGATGACAGCGTCGTCGTCGCCGGCGTAGAACCGCTCGACGACCGTCGCGAGGTCCCGGTCGTCGAGGTCGGTCTCGAACCCGAGCGCGTCTCGCATCTCGGCGACGACCCCGGCCACCCCCGCTGCGTCCGCATCCGCGTCGCCCAGCAGCGACCCGCGGTCGGCGTGCTGGCCGGTGGTTGCCGTCTCCGTCCCGGTAGCCTCGACGAACACGTCCCGGAGGTGCTCGGTTTCCTCGTCGTCGGTCTCCTCCTCACCGGCTGTCGGGCCGTCGCCGTCGTCCATCGTGCATCCGTACGCGGCCGCGACACAAGTGCCTCCCGGCGCTGTCGGAGCGTGGAGGCCACTGGGGGCCACATGACTCGACGTTCAGCGGGGCAGCCCCCGGCACTGTAGGGAGCTATCTGCGGGGGGTTCGAGCGACTGGCCCGCCTGCAGTCGTGCCCTCACGGCTGGAAATTGTGCACGGGTTTATGACGGTCGTCTTCGACGGAGCAGATGATGTCAGGGCAACAGGGGCAACAAGCACAGCACGGGCATCCCGAGGGGCGCGACCTGAACATCGACGCCCTGCTCCCGAACGAACAGGTAATCGTCGACGAGCGGCCGGCCTGGACCAACTGGACGCTACAGCTGGTTCTCGCGTTCGTGGTCCTGCTGGCCGCCCTCGCTGCGGCCTCCGTCGCCGACGCCGGGGCCCTGGCCGTACCGGGTCTCTTCGTCGCGCTGCTCATCGTCGGGTACGTCTGGTACCGCCGCCGGCGGATCCGGTACGTCGTCACCGACTACCGGATCCTCGTGGTGACCGGCGTCACCGCGCAGGCGACAAACGAGGCGTGGCTGGAGGACATCAAGGGGATGCAGACCGGCGCATCCTTCTTCGAGCGGCTGCTCGGCCACGGCCACATCACCGTCTCCCACGATATCCTCCCACGGAAGGCCGGCCTCCCGGCACTGGGGCTGCTGGTGCCCTTCCTCCAGCCACAGACGGGCCTGGAGCTGGGCGGCGTGAACGACTACCAGAAGGTCGCCAACCTCATCCGGAAGCGGCAGGCTCAGCGGAAGGGTTGACCGCGGCCGACCGGAGGTATCGCGCGGGCGACTGGATTGTTACCCGTCGTGCCCGGAAAGAAGACGCGATGCCGTCGTCACCGTATCGGTTGTTGTGCGCCGCTGTCACCGATGGGCAGTTCGTGTTGCTTGTTCATGTAGATCCAGCCGAGCACCGCGACGTTGATGACCAGGAACACGATGGCGAGGATGTCGATACTGGCCCCGCCGCCGGTCGGGGCAACAAGCTGGATGAGGCTGAACACCAGATTCAGCGTCCAGACACCAGCCATCAGTGGCCATCCCCAGTCGGCGTCGCTGAATGTGCCGATTGCGGCTGCGAGGAAGCCAATAGTCAGCACGAGAAACACGAGCCCGTAGATGGTTGCCAGGGCACCCGCCTGGCCAGCCGCCTGCGCGGCCTCCTGTGTTCCCTGCGTGCCGGCGTCCTGGGCCGCCTGCGAGGCGGCCCCGGCGATACTTGCACCAAGCAGGAACCCCGCAGTGAGCACGAGGTTCAGCAGCGCGTAGATGATCGACAGGACGCTGATCAGCGCCCCGATGGCACCGGAGTCGCCACCGTCGGTCACCTGCTGTGGTTGTGCCTGCTGGACCCGACCCTGGGACTGGCCCTGTGGCTGCCCCTGTTGTGGGGCCTGCCCTCCCTGCCCCTGTGGCTGCTGCTGGTGTTGGTGACCCTGGTTGTTCGTGAACTGTGCCCCACACTCCGGACATGCTGCGGCGCCCTGTGCTACCTGTGTCCCGCAGTTGTGACACTGTGCCATGCTACGTCGGGATCGTTTTACAGAAGCTTCCCTAAAAGTTAGCATATATGTACAACTCGACACTACGCGAAATCTTATGCATACGGAGCGTCTGACCTGGTAGTCAAACGTCAGGGCTTTGAATCACTCGCCCCAGGTATCGGTATGGATATCACTGACCGTCCCCGTCGGCTGCGTTCGGACGGTGTCAGCCCGCTCGTGCGGGAGACGCGACTCGACGCGCAGGACCTCATCGCTCCTATCTTCGTCGACGCCACCGCCGAACAGCGCCAGCCGATCGAGTCGATGCCCGGCCACGAGCGCGTCCCCGTCGGCGAGGCGGTCGACCGCGTCCAGGAGGTCCGCGAGGCCGGCGTTGGCGCGGTACTCGTCTTTGGCATCCCCGAGTCCAAAGACGACCGCGGCTCAAAAGCGTGGGCCGAGGATGGCGTCGTCCAGCGGGCGGTCCGGGCGGTCGCCGCCGAAACTGACGCCTACGTCATCACTGACGTCTGTCTCTGTGAGTACACGAGCCACGGCCACTGTGGCGTGTTAAACGAGGGGGCCCGCGAGAACCCACACATGACCGTCGCCAACGACGAGACGCTCGAGTTGATCGCGAAGACGGCCCGCTCACACGTCGACGCGGGCGCCGACATGGTCGCCCCCTCCGGGATGATGGACGGGATGGTCGAAGCGATCCGTACGGAGCTGGACGGGGCGGGCCACGAGTCCGCCCCGGTCATGAGCTACGCCGCCAAGTACAACTCGGCGTTTTACGGACCGTTCCGGGACGCCGCCGACGGCGCACCCGCCTTCGGGGACCGCCGCCACTACCAGATGGACCCGGCAAACGCCCGCGAGGCGAGCCGCGAGGTGGCCCTAGACGCCGAACAGGGTGCGGACGTGCTGATGGTCAAGCCCGCCCTCCCGTATCTGGACGTCGTCCGGCAGGTCCGCGAGGAGTTCGACCACCCCGTGGCCGCGTACAACGTCTCCGGGGAGTACGCGATGCTCCAGGCTGCCGCCGAGAAGGGGTGGCTCGACCTGGAGGCGGTTGCCCACGAGTCGCTGCTGTCGATCAAACGGGCCGGCGCGGACCTCATTCTGACCTACTTCGCCGAGGAGGTCGCCCGCGAGCTGTAGCGGTCGGCTCGTTCGGCGGCGCCCGGCTCAGCCGGCGTCGAGTGGCTGGTCGACAGCGGGTTCGGCTGGCCGGAGCCACAGCCGGACTCGCGTCCAGCCGTCGATTCGCTCGTAGCCGAGCTGGCCGCCACAGGCCTCGACGACCCGCCGGGCGAGCCACAGGCC
>CAZOWU010000026.1:0-6065 GCA_964583735.1 uncultured Halobacteriales archaeon
AGGCGACTCGGCCGATCTGTGACCGCCCGGCGGTAACGAGTCACAGCAATCACTAGCAGTCGTCCCGAACCACCTCGTCGACGAGCGCGACGGCCTCGTCGGCAGCCGTCTCGTCCACCCCCTCACCGTAGTGTGCCTGCGCGTAGAGTTGCCCCACGCGGCGGGCTCGCTCGTCGCCCACCCGCCCGAGATACTGGCTGGCGGTTTCGCCCGTCCGGCGCGGCTCCCGCCGCCGGGTCAGCACGTACTCCAGGCGCTCGTAGGCCCGCTCGACGTCGGTCTCGGGGTCGACACGGGGCTGGACGCGCAGCCAGACCGCACGCCACGCCCGCTCGGTCACCCCTGCCGACCGGGCGCCTGCACCCAGACCAGCCAGCAGAACCGCCCCGAGCCCGACCTGCTCCGGCGACGGGAGCGCCGACCCCCGTCCCGACGCCGACCCCGCGTCGGGCTCCTGCTCCGGGAGCTCCCCGAAGGTCAGCCCGGGGTCGGTGGCTGTCCCGGCTCCGCCGTCGCCGGCGTCGAGCCCGACCTCGTCGGCGCCTGCCTCCCCGGCCCCGTCTCCGGAGTCGAACTCGGGTGTGTTCACCTCCGGGGTCGGCTCGCCGTCGGGCCCCTCCGGTGGGTCGGTCGCCGTGGGAGTCGGTGTCGGCGCAGGCGTCGCCAGCTCGGGCAGGGATTCCTCCCGGCTCCCGGCGGCGTCGGCCCCGGACTCGCCGCGCTCGCGGGCCAGCACCAGCCGCTCACGCTCTGCACGGCGTCGCGGGCCAGCGGGCGTGGGGTCGAAGCGGACCCACCCCTGTCCGCGGATGTACACCTCTACCCAGGCGTGGGCGTCGAACCCGCGGACGACCCACTGGTCCTCGACGGGCTGGCCTGGGGTGTAGCCCACGACGAAGCGGGCCGGGATGTCGATGGTCCGGAGCATCGTCACCATCGCCGTCGCGTAGTAGGTGCAGTAGCCCGCCTCCATTTCGAAGATGAAGGCGTCGGCGATGTCCCCCTCCGGGCGCTCGATATCGAGCGAGTAGTCTTTGTTCTCCTCCAGCCACGCCTCGATGGCCCGGGCGGCATCGGAGGGAGCCGACGCCGTGGCCGTCACCTGCCACGCGCGCTGGGAGACCCGGTCGGGCGTCCGGTCGGGCACCTGCGTGTACGCCTCGCGGACCCGCTCGGGATACTCGCCGCCGCCGACCCGCAGCGCTACCGGGCTCGCTGCGGGGACGCTGCTCCGAACGGCGTAGGTGTCCCCGGGCGACAGCGATTTTTCGGGGGCCAGCCCGTCGCCGTCCTCGACCCGAACGCCGTCGACACCCGTGACCGACCGGGGTTTCCAGGCCGCCGGCAGGACCGACAGGTCCGACCGCACCCGGACCCGCTGCTCCAGGTCCTCGTCCGGGCCCTCGGGTGCGGGGAGCCGGCCCGCGTAGGCGCGGTCCTCGCCGGTCCGCTCCCAGCCGCGCCCGGTGTACCGGTCGTAGGCGCCCACCCGCCAGTACGCCGGCTCGTCGGCGGTGACGACGAATCTGACGGCCGCGGACAGCGACAGGCCGCCGGAGACGGTCACCTCGTCGCCGGCCCGGGTGAGGTTCGCCTCGAGGGTATCCTCGGCCGGTCCGCCGAGCACCGACACCGGCTCTCCCTCCCCGTCGGGCACGACCGTCAGGACCTGCGTGACCGCGACCACCCCGCCGAGTTCCATCAGCAGCGTGCGGCGGGCCCGGTCGACGGGGGCCGTGTCGTCCCCCGCCGCGATGTCCCCGAATCCGACCGCGGCGAGCCCGCCGACCACACCCAGTGTCGTCGTCGCGACGTCCGCGTCGCCGGTGAGCACGAGCAGCCCGAGGACGCTCCCGGCGACGACCGTCGCCCGGACGAACGCCCGCCGGACGGTCAGATACCACGCGAGGAAGGTCGGTACCGGCGTGGCCACGAGCAGCCAGAAGCCGACGTTGACCACCTCCAGCACGGACCCGCCGGTCGCGAACGCCAGCGCAGTCCCCAGACTCGAAACGACGACAGCGCCCGGCGTCCACTCCGGTGGCAGCGACTGGAGGTAGGCGTACCCGCCCCCGCCGAGCGCAACGCCCGCGACGAAGATTGCCAGCCGCCAGGACGGGTACCGGGCGAAGAGGGTCCCGGCAACCACCGCGCCCCCCGCGACTGCGAGCAGTGCTGTCGGGTCGCCGGCCACCTGCGCGGCGCCGTGAAGCACCCGGACGTACGCCGCGACCAGGAGGCCGACGCCGGCGGTGGCAAGCAGCCGGTGCCAGTCGGGCGCGGGCACCCGGTCCGCGACGGCTGCCCACCATCGCCGGACACCACGCTCGCCGGTCCCCGTCTCGGCGTGCTCCCCGGGCGCGGCTTCCTCCGTTCCCGTTCCCACGTTCCCCCGCTGTATGTGCTGCTCTCACAAGTAGCTCCCGCTGGCCTCCCGTCGATGCTCTTTTGCCCGCCTCGACTCCGTCCTCAGAGCCCGTAGAGGGCCGCGAACTTCTCCCCGACGTACTCGATGGAGTAGTCGGCGGTCAGCGACTGCGCCGCCCCGTGCACTGACGGCCCGGGAGCCGACCAGGTCTGCCCCCAAACATATCTAACCGCTCGCTCTATCCTGTGCATGGACACCCTCGACCGGCCCACGTTCAAAAGCGAAGCCAGCAAGCAGATCTACCAGTACGTCGAGCGCCACGGGACGGCCGCGCGCCACCGGACCCGCACTGCGCTCGATATCCCGCCACGGGCGTTCGAGTCGGAACTGGAGTGGCTGATGACGAAGGGATATCTGGAAGACGACGGGGGAACCCTCAGGATCGAGCTCAACGCCGGCTCGGTCGAAGAGCACGTGGGTCCCGACGTGACCTACACCATCCGGCCCGCCCGTCAGGATGACTTCGAAGGGCTGGTGGAGACGATCCGCGACGTCACCGCCGAGCGGACCTACGTCGTCGCCGAGAGCGTCGCCGAACGGCTGCTGTACGAGGACACGGTCACCCGGCACAACACCGTCGAGTCCCGCGTCTTCTTCGTCGCCACGGTCGACGGCGAGGTGGCCGGGTGGACCCACCTCAGCCTCCCACAGGTCGAGAAGATGCAGAACACCGCCAAGCTGACCGTGGGTGTCCGCGAATCCTGCCGTGACAACGGGGTCGGGAGCCAGCTACTGGGGCGGGCACTCGACTGGGCGGAGGCAAACGGCTACCAGAAGGCGTACAACAGCGTCCCCGCGACCAACGACGGCGCCCTGGCCTTCCTCGAATCACACGGCTGGGAGACGGAGGGGATCCGCCGCGACCACTACACCATCGGCGACGAGTTGGTCGACGAAGTGATGATGGCGTACACGTTTTAACGGCTGAGTAGGCAGGGGTCGTTCACGCCGGAGGGCTGGCGCGTGCGATGGGCTGGAGCGACGCTTCCGTGGCGTCGCCCGGCCGTTCCCAGCCCCCGGGAACCGGACCATGCGGTTATATCGCCGCCAGCCGAATCCACAGCTATGTACGAGCGGATACTGGTCCCGACCGACGGTAGCGCCGGCACGACTCACGTCGCACTCCAGGCAATCGACCTCGCCGAGCAGTACGATGCGGCGCTGTACACCCTCTACGTCGTCAACGACGACACCCGGTCGTTGCTGCCCGGCGGCGGCGACGAACTCCGCAACCGGGGTCTGCGCGCCGTCGACCGGGTGGCCAAGCTGGCCGAGTCACACGATGTCGAGGCCATCACGGAGACCCGGGAGGGGGACCCCGCGGGAACGATTCTCGACTACGCCGGGGAGGTCGGAGCCAACATTATTGTCGCCGGCACCCACGGCCGGTCGGGGGTCGAGCGCCGGGTCATCGGGAGTGTCGCCGAGCGGCTGGTCAGACACGCCAACTGCCCGGTGATGACCGTCCGACTGCCCGAGTCCGACGAGACCGTCGACGACGCCGACCACGCCGCGGAGCTGTCGGCCGACGCCCTCGAGGAAGCGGGCTACGACGCCGATATCACGGGAACAGAGCGACAGCGAAACGTCTGGGTCACAGAGGCCACGACCGGTGACCGGGCGCTGGTGGTCTACGTCGACCCGGTGACACAGCGAACCAGCGTCGTCTCGCAGTGAACCGCCTCGGGGTCAAGCGGCTCGAGACTCGGGGATTCTCGTCATCGCGGAAATCTCAGATTTCCGAACGACTCCGAGGTACTCGGCCTGCTCCGCCTGTGGACGTTGCCTGGCCGCGGCCCGGCGTGCTAGGCCGTCAGTCCCCGTCTACCCCGTCCCCGGTCAACAGGTCCGTGTCGGCCGTCGACTCGTCGCGCAGAAACGACGGGGCACCTGACTCCTCGTCGGTCTCGGTGTCGTGCTCCTGAAACTCCTCCCAGTCCGGCACCGACGCATAGTAGCGCATACGCTTCTCTCCGGCGCGAGCCTCCTGAGCGTTGTGGTCACGGCACTTCTCGCACGTGGGTCGCCGACACCCGGAGCGAACACGCAACCCTCAATTGCCGGCGAGCAGGTAGACTGCGAGCCCGACCAGGGCGATCCCGCCGAGTCTCTTCGCTGGTAGTGATACGGTCGTGCGTAATTCTTTGCAAACCCACGAAGCAGAAGACGGGTTCCGTGGTCCGAAACGTCGATTCTCCCCGAGACTGCTGAAATTGCGTACGCACGACCGTATGATTACTGCGAGTCTGTTCCCGGCGCTTGCCGACCCCGATGCGGGCAATCGCCGGGACACCGGTACAACAACCACTATCAAGGCCGGTCTCCCGGAGGACGAAGGTCGCGACGACCGGGACGAGGACCGCGGAGCGGACCAGCGAGGTAGCCCACGGGTCGACCGTCAACACCGCCACCTTGGCGAAGAGGCTCCCGACACCCCACAGCAACGCGGCGACCAGCACCAGCGCCATCCCGTTCATCCCTCCACGCCAGCCCCTACACAGCTAAGTCTCCGTCAGGTTCGGCAACTACTGTGGACGACGGGGAGGAGGTCACTCGAGCGCCGAGCAGCCGAGACGAGGATTCTCGATACAAAAAAGTACCGGCAAGGTCGCAGGCCCCGTAACTCTCCGGCCCGGTTTATCCTGCGGGAGAGAGAGGTGGGAACTACAATGGCAGTTATCGAGACGGACGGACTCACAAAGCAGTTTGGCGACCTCACCCCGGTCGACGGGCTCGATTTGACCGTCGAGCGCGGCGAGGTCTTCGGCTTTCTGGGGCCAAACGGCGCCGGGAAGTCGACGACGATCAACATGCTGTTGGGTTTTCTGGACCCGAACGCCGGGTCGGCGACCGTGCTGGGTCACGACGTCGAGACGGAATCCCGACGGATCCGCGAGCGGATCGGTGTGCTGCCCGAGGCGTTCCAGCCCTACGACCGGCTGTCGGCCCGCGAGCACGTCGAGTACGCCGCGGGGATCAAAGAGAGCCAGCCCGACGTGGAGGGGTTGCTCGACAGGGTCGGACTCGACCGCGAGGCCTGGGGCCGGCCGGCCGGGGAGTACTCGAAGGGAATGTGCCAGCGCCTGGCGCTCGCGACGGCGCTGGTCGGCGACCCCGACCTGCTCGTGCTCGACGAGCCCTCCAGTGGCCTCGACCCCGAGGGGATGGCGGAGATGCGCGACCTGATACAGTCCGAGGCCGAGGCCGGCACGACGGTGTTCTTCTCCAGTCACCTCCTCTCGGAGGTCGAGGCGGTGTGTGACCGGGTCGGTATCCTCTCGAACGGCGACCTCGCGGCGGTCGGCTCGCTGGCCGAGCTCCGTCAGGACTCGGTCAGTGGCGTGCCGATGACGATGACCGTCGATACGGTCCCCGAAACCGTGGAAGCGGACCTGGCGGCGCTGGATGGGGTCCAGTCGGTGACGGCCGACGGAAACAGCATCCGCGTCACGCTGGACGAGCCGGACGACAAGGTCCGCGTCGTCAGGGCAGTGGACGAGCGTGCACGCGTGGCGGATATCATCTCCGAGGAGAAGTCCCTGGAGGCGATGTTCGAGAGCTACACCGGTTCCGGTTCCGACGCCGGTGCCGGACCTGACGGCGATCCGTCGGCACAATCCGCGCCACACGAGGGTGA
>CAZOWU010000026.1:6165-15906 GCA_964583735.1 uncultured Halobacteriales archaeon
CCGGTGCCGGACCTGACGGCGATCCGTCGGCACAATCCGCGCCACACGAGGGTGACGGGGCGAGCGACGAGTCGGCGAAACGGCCCGCGGAGGTGGCTCGATGAGCGGGCTGATAAACGATGTCTCGACAGTCGCCCGCAACGACTTCCGGAACGTCCGGCGGTCGCGGCTGCTCTGGGGCGTGGTCGCGGTCTACGTCGCCTTCGTCGCGTTGCTGTTTTACACCGGCGGGACGGGCGACAGCCCCGCGGTGACACGGACCCTGTTCGGCGCGGTGTTTCTCACGACGCTCGTGTTGCCGCTGGTCGCGGTCGCCGGGGCGTATCTCGCCGTCGCCGGCGAGCGCGAGTCGAACACGGCTCGATTCCTGCTGAGCCAGCCGACCGCCCGGCGGTCGGTCGTCATCGGGAAGTTCCTCTCCCGCGGGCTCACGCTCGCGCTCGCCCTGCTGGTTGCGGTGCTGGTCGGGGTCGGGTGCGTCGTCGTGCTGTATCCCACGCTCAAACCGGTCGCGCTGGCGAAGTTCTTCGGCCTCTCGCTGTTGCTGGTCGGCGCCTACGTTTCCGTTTCGGTCGGCATCTCCGCGGCCGTGGCCAGCCGCTCGCGAGCCATCTCAGCTACGATGGGAGTCTACTTCGTCACCGTGGTTCTCACCGTCTTCCAGGGGTTCTCCATCGAGGCGGCGATCCGGTGGGTGCTGGGAGACCTGCTCGGGCTGGGCATCAGCGACCAGCTGTACAGCGGAATCGTGGCGGTTGCCTCGCCGGCAGAGGCGTATCTCAACTCGACGCTCGCGATATTCAGCCCCGAGAACTTCCAGGTAATCCAGGTCTCCGGCTCGCTGCCGTTCTACCTGGAGACGTGGTTCATGATTGTCGTCCTGCTCCTGTGGACGGTCGTGCCGCTTGCACTCGGTATCTTTGCGTTCGGCCGGGCCGAGATCGGGTGACTGCGACCTGACGGTATCGCTCCGTATTCTTCGACGCTCGTCCTGGTCTGGACGGTCCGGTCCGCGACGGTCGGCACGGCAGGGGCCCCCGGTTTGTGACCATCGGCACCGAAGGGTCTCACGGGCCGGCCGGACGCGTGCCACCGGCTCGTCGGTGACACGCACGTAGACCGGGTCTGTTTCCGAGTCTGAAACACCACTCGTGGCTCTATGTGTCTGGGCGTCTCCTGTCGACACATGACCGACAGCCACGACCACGACAGTGCAGTCCCCTGGATAGACGAGCGACACGCCCGGAAGCACGCCCAACCTGCCACGTCGGAGGTCGAGGTGGTTTCCGACGCGGAGTCGGAGACGGTGACCTTCGTCTCGCGACAACCAGAGGACGGCGAGCCGACGACCGCGTGGATCACCGTCGACGCCGACGTCGCGGTCGACCTCAAAGAGCAGCACTGATAGTGCTTATTGTCGCCTGTTCCCGGCGCGTGCCGACCCCGATGCGGGCAATCGCCGGGACATCGGGACAACAATCACTATGCGGCGGGCCGCCGGTTGTCGGACTCCTGCCGGCGAGTTGTCGAAAGCGGACTACCTTTCGAGTGTATCAGACTGTCGACTCCCGAGTAGCGGAACGACCCCGCTGCGACTAGTCACCCAGTCCCGGCGCAGGGTCAGCGGCCGAGGTGCCGGTGACGGCCTCGCGGGTGTCGTCCAGTTCGTCCCGGCCGCCGGCCACCAGCACCAACGGGTCGCCGGTAGGGGCGTACACGTCCATGTCCCGCCCCTTCTCGGAGTACCAGCTGTCGACAACGGTGACGAGGTCGGCCGCCACCAGCCGTTCGATGTGGTACGCGACGTTCTGGATCGACAGCTCGAGCTCGTCGGCCAGCTCCGACTGGGTCGCCGGTTCCCGGTACAACTGACCGAGCACCGACCGGGCAGTCTCCGAAGACAGCACCGAAAAGACGTCTGCTGAGTCCCCGTCGCCGAGACCCACGACCTGTGGCTGCTCTGGCTGTTCGACCGGCGGTTCCCGTGGCAGGAGTCCGCTCATACCTGTTTGGACACACCCTATCCGCACAAACGGTTTCACTACGCTCGTGGATGCCTCCGGGCAGGGAGGCTAGATAGATTGCCCGGGTCCCCGGTGTGTCCCGCCGTGAAACAGCCCACCCGGCTTTAGGCCCCCAACCGGACCAGTCGGAGTATGACCCCAAACCAGGGACCAGACGCCCCGGATACGCGGTTCACGGACAGGCTGACGAACGTGGTTGTCTCGGTCGTCGTACTGGTGCCCGTCACGGTCGCGTTCGGCTACGGCGGCTGGGCTGTCCTGGCGCTGACCGCCCGGCTCGCCGGCTACGACCCGGAGACCGACGACGGTGACCTCCTCAGAAATCGGTTACTTGCGTGGCCCGACCGCAACAGGGACGTCATGCGAACAAACGGGCGAGTCCAGCCCCCGCTGAAACCGTAGCACGGGGTCGTTTCGGACCCTCTCGGCCCCAGGAGCCGCGGGGTGCTGTTCACCAGCCGGTGGCCGCAGTGGTCGACCACGACTACCCGCTCTCGCGACGAGGACCGCAAAATCGGCGAGACCGACCGACGGGTCCTCGAGGTCCCGGCTCACTTCCCCTCGAATTCGGGCTCTCTCCCTTCGAGTCTGGCGGTGAACCCCTCGGTGTAGTCGTCCGTGTCGACGAGCTGCTGGCCCCGGGCGGCCTCGAGTTCGAGCCCCTCCGACAGCGGCACGTCCAGTGCCGAGTTGAGCATCTCCCGGGCGTGTTTCATCCCGAGCGGCGCGTTCCCGGCCAGGTTGTCCGCCCACTCCCGAGCGCGTGTCTCGACGTCGTCGGCGTCGTCGACGACCTCGTGGACCAGGTTACAGTCGGCTGCCTCCTCGGGGTCGATCAGTTCTCCGGTGAGCACGAGTTCCTTTGCCTTCGACAGCCCCACCATCCTTGGGAGCCGTTGCGTCGCACCGCCGGACGGGAACACCCCGAGGTTCACCTCCAGCAGTCCGTAGTTCGCGTCACGGTCGATGACCCGGAAGTCGACCGGCAACACGAGTTCGAACGCGCCGGCGACTGCTGCCCCTTTGATCCCGGCGACCGACGGCACGCTCATGTCGTCGATGAAGTGGGTGACGTCGTCCAGCGAGGTCTCCATCTCGGGGCTGTCGCCATCCCCCCGGTCGCGCATCATCTCCAGGTCCATCCCCGCACAGAAGACGGGGCCCTCGCCGAGCAGGAGTAGCGCCCGCACGTCGTCGTCGGCCTCAACCTCCTCGAGCGCCGCTCTGAGGTCGGTGAGCAGCGCCTCGTTCATCGCGTTCCGTTTTTCCGGGCGGTTCAACCGCACTTCCGCCCGCTTGTCTGCTAGCTCGAGTTTCACGTTTCCGCTACCGATTTCGCGCATTCTACCAGTCAAACTGAAGGCGTCGATATATAATTAAGGGGGCCGCGGTGGCGACCGGTGTCGACCCACCGCTCACGGCCGTCCATCCGGGAGAGTCTCCCGGCGTGTTCAGTGGGCTTCCTCGGAAGCCCTCACTCGACGCCCAGCTGCTTTGCGATGGTGTTCAGCTGGATCTCGTCGGTCCCCTCGACGATCCGCAGCAGCCGTGCGTACTGCAGATTGTCCATGAAGGGGTTGTCCTCCGAGAGCCCGTTTGCCCCGTGGACCTGGACCACGTCGTCGGCCACGTCGAAGAACGCGTTCGTCGCCACGTACTTCAGGATCGACGACTCCTCGATGGTCTCCTCGCCCCGGTCCATCGCCCACGCGAGCCGCAGCCCCGCGGCGTCGGCCGCGTAGGTCCGGGCTCGTCCCTCGGCGAGCTTGTGGGAGATCCCCTGGAAACTCCCGATCGTCCGTCCGAACGCCTCGCGGCTGTTGGCGTACTCCACGCCCCGCTCGATCATGTGCTCGGCCGCCCCGACTGCCTCCGCGCCGAGTTCCAGCCGGCCGAGCGAGAGAAAGTCCATCGCGGCGTAGAACGCGTTGTCGACTTCACCGAGGACGCGGGCCTCGGGGACCCGTACGTCGTCGAGGATCACTTCGCCCTGCAGCCCGACGGAGCCGACGGCGTTGTTGAACGAGCCGACTTCGAACTCGTCGTCCTCGACGATGAAACACGTGATTCCCCCGTAGCGGCCGGCCTCCTCCTGGGGTGTGGTGCGGGCGAAGACCTGGATAAAGTCGGCGTACGGGGCATTGGTGATCCACTGCTTCTGGCCGTTGATGACCCACTCGTCGCCGTCCTGCTCCGCCGTGGTGTCCATGTTCGGGGAATCCGACCCCACGCCCGGCTCGGTCTGGCCGAACGCCGTCGACTTCTCGCCGGCGACCGCCGGTTCGAGGTACTCCTCAATCTGCTCGCCCTCGGCCTGCAACAGGAGTGGTTTGGGTCCCTCCGGACCCGCGAGCACGCTCTCGGTCAGGCCCGTCCCGTGGGAGGCGACGTGCTTTTTCGCGCGGTACCAGGTGACGTTCGAGACGCCGCCGCCCCCGGCATCTTCCGGGAGGTTCATCGCGTAAAAGCCCGCCGCGGCGCTCTTCTTCCGGATCGTCTCCTTCGCTTCGACGACCTCGTCGACCAGCCGGCCGTCGGGCTCGTGGCGCAGCCGGGGGTTGCTGTAGGTCTCTCCGAGGTCGTCGACGACCGGCTCGACCTCCTGTTCGATGAACTCGTCCAGGCTATCGAGGATCAGTTGGGTCTCGTCGTCGGTATCGAAACTCACGCCGTCGATTACCTGCTCGTCTGTTGTCGCCATGGCTTACTATTCCGACGGGCGTATTTCAAGGTGACTCTCCGTGCGCCGGCCATTCCGGGGGGTGGGCACGGTAGCGAGGGAGACGGGGTGCTGCTCTCCGTCGCGTCCGAAGGGAGCAAAAGAGGGGTTGTCGTCGGCCGGCATTTCGTGGCTGGCTCTGTGGGACTGGCCCGGGCAAAGGGCGTGACCAAGTGACCGGCAGACGGGCTGGCGTGCTGACGACCGACAGCGCAGACTGCCACTCCACAGGGATTCAAACTTGTGGGGAGCGGCCCGGTCCAGCGTCGGCGGGCCGAGCAGAGTGACCCGCCAAACCAGCCGGTCAGATGTAGTCGAAGAGGTGGCCGGCGACGCGGCGCTTCTGGATCTCCTCGGCGCCTTCGGTGATCCGGTAGCGGCGGTGGTGGCGGTAGATGTGCTCGAAGGGCTTGTGGCGGCTGTATCCGACGCCGCCGTGGACCTGCATCGCCTGGTCGGCCGCCCGGCAGACGAGGTCGTTTGCGGTGTAGTTACACATCGCGACCAGCTGACTGATCGACGAGCCCGACTCGGTGATCATCTGCCCCTCCTCGTCGAGTGCCGCCGCCGTCTTTCGGATCGTGTTCCGGAGCATCTCGGCTTCCGTGTGGAGTTCGGCCAGCGGGAACTGGATTGCCTGGCGCTTGGCGAGTGGCTCCCCCCAGGTCTCCCGCTCTTTGGCGTACTCGACGGCCTCGTCGATGCAGAACTGTGCGGCCCCGAGACTCGCGGCCGCCTGCCGGATCCGGCTCTCGTGGACGAACCGCTGGGCGACGTGCAGGCCCTTCCCCTCCTCGCCGACGACCGCCGACTCGGGTACCCGGACGCCGTCGATAGAGACCTCCGCGTGGTCCGTCGGCATGTTGAACGTCCACCAGAAGAAGTCGACCTCCATGCCCGGGGCGTCGGTCGGCACCAGAAACGCCGTGATGCCCTCACCGTCGCCGGGGTCGCCGGCGGTCCGGGCGAAGACCAGGTCGTAGTCGGCCACGTGCATGCCGCTGTTCCAGCGCTTCTCGCCGTCGAGAACCCACTCGTCGCCGTCTCGCTCGGCGGTGGTCTCCATCCACGTCGCGTCGCTCCCGTGGTTGGGCTCGGTCAGGCCGAACGCGACCCGGGTCTCGCCGGTGATGACGTCCTCGATCATCCCCTGTTGGGTCTCGTTGCCAAAGCGGTCGAGGATCTGCGGGAACTGGAGGTTCCCGACGACCGACGCCTCGGTCTGGAGGACGTTGTGCAGCCCGGGGCCTTTGTGAGCGAGGTGCTCGCGGATAACCGCCATCCCCAGATTCGAGCCGTCCGCCCCGCCCATCTTCTCGGGTAAGGGGTAGCGGTAGAAGCCTGCCTCGTCGGCCCGGTCGCGCATCTCACCCAGCACCTCCTCCCAGTGGTCGGCGGGGACGCCGCCGTTCTCCCAGTCCGTGCGGGCGTGCTCGCGGCGCTCGTCGAAGTACTGGATGTGCTCCTCTTCGAGCGGTTTGATCTCCTCCTCGATGAACTCGTCGAGGTCGTCGAGCAGCGCCTGTGTCTCGTCGGGCACTCCGTATGCCATGGGTTCGCGTTGCGTTCACCGAGCCAAATAACTTCCCCCGGGAGGGCACAGCACCGGCCCGGACCGCCGGCCGATGCCCTTTCGAGCCCACCGTCGCCAGCTATTTACCGGCCGGTCGAATCAGGGGCACGTATGCCGTATCTCCACCCGGAGCTTGTCCTCAGGCGGTTTTCGGCGTTCGCGCGCGAGGCGGTCCGTCCGTCGGTCGTCGGCGACGGCGACGAATTCCTCGAAGCGCAGGTCGGCTCGATGTCGAGCACGCTCGGCTTCCTCTCGAAGGAGCTGGGGGGGATGCGCGACGCCATCGACGTCCAGCACGAGGTGCTACTCGAGGCGCTCGAGGGCGCCGAACGAGCACTCGATGGCATCGACACCGAGGCACCCGAGGTCCGGACGGTGGTCGAGGACGGCCGCACACGGCTGGCAGACCCGCCAGCGGACGTCTACGACCACGAGGAACTCCTCCTCGAGGTGAGTTCGGACGCGCTCGGCGCGGTCGAGGCCGCCCTCGACGGGGAGGCGGCCAGTGCCGTACGGGACCCGCTCTACGAGTTCCTCCACGTACGAGTCACCACGCAACTCGAGATGCTCGGGAGGAAGGCTGATGACTGACGGCGACGTCTCGACGGACGCCCTCGCCGGGTACCTGTCGGGCGAACTGGCCGACGGGGCCGTCGACGTCTCCGACCTCCAGTACCACACGGAGGGGTGGTCCAGACAGACTGTCTCCTTCACCGCATCGTGGACCGAGGACGGCGACGAAACCGCCCGGCGGCTCGTCGCCCGGGTGGACACCGACGAGGACGTCGACCACTCGCACGACACGCGAAACGACATCGAGACCGAGTACCGGACGATGGAGGCCGCCTACGAGGCGGGCGTCCCGGCGCCGGAGCCGGTCCTGTACGCCGGCGACGAGTCCGTGCTCGGCGGCGCGTTCTTTCTCGTCGAGCACCTCGAGGGTGACGCGCCGATCACCTGGGACCCCCGGGACCGACAGCAGCTGTACGACGCGTGGGAGGACCCGGAGAACACGCTCCCGAGCCAGTTCGTCGACGCGACTGCGGCCGTCCACTCCATCCCCCCGGAAGCGGTCCCCTCCCTGGAGCAGACGGACCCGGCAGACGTTGTCGACCGCGAGCTAGACACCTACGCGCGGATCTACGAGGAGGCGAAGCTAAAACAGGAGCCGGCGGTCCAGGAGGCGCTGCGGTGGTTCCGGGCCAACAAACCGGACGTGCCCGAGACGACGCTGGTCCACGGCGACTTCCGGATCGGGAACGTCCTCGTCACCGACGACGAACTCACCGGCGTCCTCGACTGGGAGTTTGCACGGGTCGGCGACCCGCTGTACGACCTGGGCTACGCGAGCACCCGGTACTTCTCCGGGAAGCTCATCGAGCCGACCGAGCGCCCGGAGCTGGCGAGCGCGCTGGTCGAGCGCGAGTGGTTCTACGACGAGTACGAGAAGCGGACCGGCCGGACGGTCGACCGCGACCGGGTCCGCTACTGGCAGGCCCTCTCGGCGTTTACGATGATGACGCGGGGCGTCGCAGGCGCCCACCGGTACCAGGCCGGGGAGGCCGACGGCGTCCGCAGCGCGTGGCTCCAGTACATCGTCCCGGGTCACATCGAGGACCTGCTGGCGGCGGTCGACGACGACCGGACCCGGCCGTCGACGGGCTGACCGCGACAGCACGGGGATTGCCCGACGGGGCGACGGCCGGCCGACACGAAGATAGAATTATGTAGGCTGGATTGGAGTGTAATAGCATGGATGGCATGACAGTCGGCTGGCTGGCCGAACGCAACGCGAACAAGTTCCCCGAAAAGGAGGCGGTGGTGATGCAGGGACCCGACGGCCGCGAGGAGGCGGTGACTCACGCGCAGTTCAACGAGCGGACCGACCGCGTGGCCCGCGGGCTGGGCGACCGGGGCATCGAGCAGGGCGACACGGTGGCGGTTTTCATGCAAAACAACGTCCCAACCCTCGAGCTCTACCTGGGCGCGATGAAAATCGGCGCGCTTCCCGTGCCGGTCAACCACCGGTTCAAGGTCGACGAGGTGGCGTACGTCCTCGAGGACTCGGGGGCGGACCTGCTGGCGTTTGATGCTGACGCGCGCGGGACCGTTGACGAACTCCAGGGCCGCGGGGAGACCCCAGAGAAGTACCTCTACGTCGGTGACGAGCGGCCGGGCTACGCAGAGTCCTACGAGCAGTTCCGCGCCGAGGCGAGTGCCGAGCCTGTCGACATCGTCCCCTCCCGGACGGACGAGGCAACGCTGATGTACACCTCCGGGACCACTGGTCAGCCGAAGGGGTGCATCCTCACCCACGAGAACCTCCTGATGCAGGCGACGAACTCGCTGGTTACGTCCGCAACCATCGGCCGGGAGGTCAACATCGACGGCCAGGACCTGGTCGTGACGCCCCTGTTTCACATCGCCGCGTTCGGCCTCTTTCTCGGCGCTTTCTACGTCTCGGCGACGACGGTGCTGATGGCCGACTTCGAGCCCGGGCGGGTGCTCGAAGTACTCGAGGAGGAGGCGTGTACCGGTGCCTTCTTCGTGCCGATGATGGCTCGGGCGCTCCTGAATCAGCCCGACTTCGACAGCTACGACCTCTCGGCGTTCGACAGCTTCCGGATCGGAGCGGCGCCGTCGGGGCGGGAGCTGAAAGGAACCATCCAGGAGCGCTTCGGCGCGGACATCATGGACGCGTTCGGGCAGACGGAGCTGTCGCCGACGACCACCACGCTCACGCCCGCTGACGCACTCGAGAAACCCGAGACGGTCGGAAAGCCCCTGCTCAACGTGATGGCGAAGGTGGTCGACCCCGAGACCGGCGAGGAGGTCAACCCCGGCGATATCGGGCGGATCTGCTACAAGGGGCCGACGGTCATGCAGGGCTACTACGGGATGCCCGAGAAGACCGACGAGGTCATCGACGAGGACGGCTGGTTTCACTCCGGCGACCTCGTCCGGATGGACGCCGAGGGCTTCGTCGAGTTCGTGGGCCGGTCCGACGACATGATCATCTCCGGCGGCGAGAACATCTACCCGGCGGAGGTCGAGGAGGTGCTCCACGAACACGAGGCGGTCGACGAGGTTGCGGTCGTGGGCGTGCCCGACGAGGAGTGGACCGAGCGGGTCAAGGCCGTCCTCGTCCTCCACGACGACGCCGAGATGACCGCCGAGGCGGTCCGCGAGTACGTCGGCGAACGGCTGGCCGACTTCAAGAAACCGCGGGAGGTCGCCTTCCTCGAGGGACTGCCACGGAACCCGACGGGGAAAGTGCTGAAAAACGAACTCTCGGCGGTCGAAGGGACGGTCGTCGAGTGAGAGTGATTACTGCGCGTCTGTACCGCTCTGGCAACGCAAACTGTGTGCTACATACCGTGACACACCGATATTTGTGACCCGGTCACGAGACTACTCGCAGTCCT
>CAZOWU010000027.1:0-15426 GCA_964583735.1 uncultured Halobacteriales archaeon
GCGCCAGGGCCCAGGAGTGTGCCGAGCGGATGCAGGATGGAGTCGTTCCCGTGCTCACGGGCTTTCTCGCCCAGGACCACGACAGCACCATCACGACGCTGGGCCGCGGGGGCAGCGACACGACTGCCGTGATGCTTGGCAACTACATGGACGCCGACGAGGTAGTCATCGTCACTGACGTCGAGGGCGTGATGACCGGTGACCCCGACGTCGTCGAGGGCGCGCGCAACGTCGGAGAGATCACTGTCGACGAACTCCGCAACCTCTCCTTCCGGGGGGCAGAGGTCGTTGCCCCCTCGGCGCTGGCGTACAAGACCGACGACCTCACCGTCCGGGTGGTCCACTACCAGTACGACGACCTGCTGGCAGGCGGGACCTCCATCAGCGGGGAGTTTCAGAACCTTATCGACCTCCACGAGAGCGAACTGGTCTGTCTGACCGCCGCCGGCCGCGCGGTCCGCAACCAGCCGGGTATCCTGGCGACGCTGTCCTCGGCGCTGGGCGGGGCAGGGATCAACATCCAGACCGTCTCCAGCGGAATGGACTCGATCACCTTCTATGTCGACGCCGACAACGCCGAGCGTGCCGAGGCCCTGATGCACGAGGAGGTCGTCTCCGACGAGACACTCTCCAGCATCAGCCGCGAGGAGGAGATCGCTGTTGTCCGCGTCACCGGCAACGACGTCCAGAGCCAGAGCGACGCCATCCAGCAGGTGCTCGCGCCGCTGGCCGAGGAGCGGATCTACCTCTACGACGTGGTCACCAGCGCCACCTCTGTGGCCGTGTTCGTCCCCTGGGAGGACCGCGAGGAGACCCTCGACTGCCTGCAGGACGTGTTTTAGCTTCCTCTCTCCTCCCCTCTCGTCTTCTCTCGTTTTCCCTCCTCTCCTCTGTGCAGCCGCTCCCGCTTTCCTACCGCCCCTCACGCAGCCGCTCGCCGAGTTCTGCGGGCAGTCCGGCCGACGCGATGGCTGCAACCACCTCGTCGACGTCGTACTCGACCCGGCGTTCCTCGACCCGACGCTCGTCCAGGTCGAGCACCGCGTATGCCGCCCGTGGGTCGCCGTCCCGTGGCTGGCCGACGCTGCCCGGGTTCACGACGACCCCCTCCTCGTAGCGCTCGCAGTGCTGGACGTGGGTGTGGCCGAGCACCAAGACGTCCTCGTCGCCGAGGAGCTGGGGGCCGAACTGCGCGGGGTAGGTGTAGCGGTTCGGGTCGTCGGGGTGGCCGTGTACCAGCCGCACGCGGCCCTCGCAGACCGCCCGCTCGTTGGGGAGGGCCGCCAGCCACGCCAGCTGGTCGTCGTCGAGTGTCTCGCGGGCGTGGCGCACGCCCGCTCCGGCCATGGAGTTGAACGCGAAATCCGCCCCGCCCGCGACCGCGCGGTCGTGGTTGCCCATCACCGTCGGCACCTCCCGCTCGCGCATCGTGTCGACGCAGCTGCCGTGCCAGGGGTTGTAGCCGACGATGTCACCCGCGCACACGAGGGCATCGACCGACGGCATGTCCGCGAGTACCGCCTCGAGCGCAACCCGGTTGCCGTGGATATCGGAGACGAGACCGACTTGCATACCCCGTTTACGCGACGGCCAGGTTTAACTCCGGTGCGGGCGGAGTACTCCCCGCGGTCGGCCTCGCGACGCTCGTCGAGCCCCGCCGCTCACGGGTCGCTGCGCTCGCCGTTCGCTTTCTGGAGGAGTTCGCTTTGCTCGCCCCTCCCGCTCGCTGGGTTTTTGCTCCCCTCGGCCGAACCGGAGTGCAGATGGAGTCCGACGCCGACCCGGATCCGGTCCTCGAGCTCGAGTCGATTCCCGGCGTGGGGGCCAAGACCGCCGACGCCCTCCGGGAACTGGAGGACCCCGAGCGTGCACTTCGGGAGGCCGATGTCGCCACGCTCGCTCGCGCGCCTGGGGTCAGCGAGGGACGGGCGGCCCGCATCGCCCGCGCGGCCATCCGGCGGCGCCACGACGACCCTGGGGGGTTTGCCGCCACCGACCGCGCTCACGAGCTCCACCGGGAAGCACTCGCCCTGCTTCAGGAGCGCGCGGTCACCGACTACGGCGCCAAGCGACTGGAGACGTTCTACCCCAGCGCCAGCCCGTCTCGGCTCGAGGAGGCCCGCGCGTTTGCCGAGCGGGCGCTGTCCCGCGACCCCGACCCGTCGGCCCGGGAGGCGCTGGCCGACGTCGCGCCACTCGAGGCGCCGGGAGACGTCCGCGTCCGCGACCGCTGTCTCGCCACGACCGACGCCGAAACCTACGCCCGCGCCCGGGAGGCAGTGCCCGAACTGAGCGTCGAACTCGTCGACGACGCCCGCCAGCTGGCCGAGCTCGCCCGCGGGTACGCGACCGTTGTCGCACTCGACGAGCGCTTCGCCGGCATCGACATCGAGGGTGACGTCCGCGTCCGGTCGGACGCCCTGGAGGACCTCGTCGAGGTTGTCCCCGAGCGCACGCTCCAGTTCTTCGCGACGAACCGCGAGGCGCTGCGTGCGGCGGTGACTGTCGCCCGCCGGGCCGACCTCGACGTCGCCTGCGACCTGGAGACGCTGGCCGGCGCCCTGGAACGGCTCGACGACGACGGCGAAGTGACTGGCGACGACGAGCTCGACCGGCTGACCGCAGCCGTCGAGGGGCTGGACACGGCGGTCGCGGAGGCCGAGCGGGTCGCCAACGACGGCCTCCGGGAAGCCATCGAGCAACGCGACGTCACCATCGAGGGGACCGACCTCCTCTCGCTGGTCGAGCAGGGGGCGGGCGTTGACTCGCTGCTCTCCCAGGAACTCTCCGCGGAGTACGAGACCGCCGTCGAGCACGCCCGCGACCACCTCGTTGACGCGCTCGACCTCGACGGTACTGTCACGCTCGCCCGCCGGGCCTTCGACGACCGCCCGGCGTACCCGGTCGAGCACGACGAGGAGGTCGTCGCGCGATTGCGCGAAGAACTGCGGACCGCACGGGACCGCCGCCGGACCCGCCGGAAGCGCGACCTCGCTCGCGACCTGGCGGGGCTGCGCGAGGACGCCGGGGCGCTGGTCTCGGCCGCCCTCGACCTGGACGTCGAACTCGCGGTTGCCCGCTTTGCCGCCGACTTCGAGTGCACAATGCCGACCATCGGCGGTGAGGGCTTCGCGGTCGAGGGCGGGCGGTCGCCGCTGCTTGACGTCCCCTTCGAAGACGTCGAGCCGGTCGACTACGGCGTCGATGGGGTGGCACTGCTGTCGGGCGTCAACAGCGGCGGGAAGACCTCTTCTCTCGACCTGGTGGCGCTGGTGGTCACGCTCGCGCACATGGGTCTGCCCGTACCCGCCGAGCGGGCCCGCGTCGGGCGCATCGCCGAACTCCACTACTACGCCAAGAGCCAGGGTACCCTCGATGCGGGAGCCTTCGAATCCACGCTGCGGGAGTTCGGGGACCTCGTCACGGAGGTGAGCGCCGACCGGCCGGTGCTGGTTCTCGTGGACGAACTCGAAAGCATCACCGAACCCGGCGCGAGCGCGAACATCATGGCGGGCATTCTGGAGTCGCTCGCCGACCGGGATGCGACCGCCGTCTTCGTCTCCCACCTCGCCCGCGAAATCCGGGAGGCTGCGACACTCGACCTCACCGTCGACGGCATCGAGGCCGAAGGACTCGTCGACGGGCAGTTGCGGGTGAACCGTTCGCCGGTCAAGGGGAAACTCGCCCGGTCGACGCCAGAACTCATCGTCGAGAAGCTCGCCGGCGAGGACGAGACCGGCTTCTACGAGGGGCTGCTGGAGAAGTTCTGAGCGGCTGGACGGCCCGGATATATTTTCCACCCGCGCATATACCGGAACGGCATGCGCTATCTGGAGGTGAGCGTGGTCCAGTCCCCCGGAGAGCGGAACCCGATGCACCAGTTCGTCGTCCAGCGCGACGCCTACGGCCCGGCGCGGCTGCTTCACCGCGAGACGGGAGCGGACACCCACGCCATGCTCGTTCACGTCGAGGGGCCGACCGAGCCCTACCGGGAGGCACTGGAGGAGCGTTCGGCCGTCCAGGCCTACGAGCTCAGCCCCTGTCCGGACGACTCCTTCTACCTGTACGTCAGGGAGACGCTGTCGGGCGATGACCGCCAATTCTCCGCGGCGTTCAGCCAGCCCGGCCTGCTCCTGTTGACGCCCGTCGAGTACCGCACGGACGGGACCGTCCACCTCACGGCGGTCGGCCCGGCCGAGGCGGTCCAGGCGGCCGTCGAGGACGTCCCGGAGGGGATGGGTGTCGAGGTGGTCTCTGTCGGGGAGTACGCCGCCGGCCGGGTCGACGCCCGGCAGGGACTCACCCAGCGCCAGTTCGAGGCCGTCCGGGTGGCCGTCGAGACCGGCTACTACCGTGCGCCCCGCGAGGCGACGCTCTCTGAGGTGGCGGCCCGTCTGGACTGTGCGACCGGCACCGCCGGCGAGTTGCTCCGGCGGGCCGAGCGGACCGTCATGGCTGACCTGGTCGCTGATGGCCCGTTCTGAGCTCCGTTCTCCGTGTCCGGCACGGGGGACTACCGGCGCTGGTGTTGGCCGCCTGCCGGCCCTCCCAGCAGCTTGTTCGCCGACCCACAGTGCGGGCAGGTCTCGGTTGCCGCCCCGTAGTACCGCCCGCAACTCCGACACCGGGCACGCCCGCCCCCGCCGTCGGTGGCCGGGTCGCTGTCGTCCGCGTCATCGGTTCCAAAGAGTGCGCCGAGTACGTTCATCACGTCTCCACGTCGGTCCCGTCGGACCCTGCGCCTTGTCGCTCAAACCTGCGTGGGGTTTATACGCCCCCCGGCGCCAGCCGGACCCGGGCCGGCGGTGGCCGACTGCGGCGCGTCGGTCCCCCCAGTAGCGTTAAGTGTCGCGACAGGCTCGGTGAAAGTGATGACCGACGACCCCGAGGAGGGGATGCTGTCCTGGGACGAGTCGGTGTTTCGCGACGAGCACGTCTTCGAGATCGACTACGTCCCCGAGACGTTCAGCCACCGCGAGACCCAGATGGAGAGCCTGAAGTACGCCCTCCGTCCCGCCGTGCGTGGCTCGCGGCCGCTCAACGTCATGGCCCAGGGTCCGCCGGGGACCGGCAAGACCACTGCCGTCCAGGTGCTGTTCGACGAACTCCGCGCACAGACCGACGTCCAGGCGGTGCGGGTCAACTGCCAGGTCAACTCGACCCGCTACTCGGTGTTCTCGCGGCTCTTCGAGGGTGTCTTTGACTACGAACCCCCCTCCTCGGGCATCTCCTTCAAGAAACTGTTCTCGCAGGTGACCGACCACCTGGTCGAGGACGACGAGGTGCTCGTCGTGGCGCTCGACGACGTCAACTACCTCTTCTACGAGTCCGAGGCCTCCAACACCCTCTACTCCCTGTTGCGCGCCCACGAGGAGCAGGGCGGGGCCCGGATCGGCGTCATCCTGGTCTCCTCGGACCTCGACCTCGAGATCATCGAGGCACTCGACAGCCGGGTCCAGAGCGTCTTCCGGCCGGAGGAGGTCTACTTCCCCAGCTACGACGAGCCCGAGATCGCCACCATCCTCGGCGAGCGCGCCAGGCGGGGCTTTCAGGAGGACGTCATCGACGCCCCGACGCTTGACCGCGTGGCCGAACTCACCGCCGAGCAGGGCGGGGACCTGCGCGTGGGGATCGACCTGCTCCACCGCGCGGGGCTGAACGCCGAGATGCGCGCCAGCCGAAAGGTGGAGCGCCAGGACGTCGAGGACGCCTACGACAAATCGCGGTACGTCCACCTCTCCCGGCGCCTGCAGGGGCTCTCCGAGTCCGAGCGGGCGCTCGTGGAGGTCATCGCCGACCACGACGGCAAGCGGGCCGGCGACATTTACGAGGTCTTCCACGAGGAAACTGACCTGGGCTACACCCGCTACTCGGAGATCATCAACAAGCTCGACCAACTCGGCGTCATCGACGCCACATACACCGACGTCGAGGGCCGGGGCCGCTCCCGGGAGCTGACGCTGAACTACGAGTCCGAGGCCGTTCTCGACCGGCTGTAGCCAGGACAGGGCGACTCCAGACGCCGTTACAGCCCGCTCACTCGACCGTCTCGGCAGTCTTCTCGGCCCACCGGACGGCGTAGGCAGCCCCGTGGTCGCGGTAGGCCGCCGCGTCCAGCGCGTCGAAAGGTGCGGGGATGTCGAGTGCGTCCTGGCGAGCGCCCGAGCCAGGGCTCGTGGAACTGTAACTGTGTTCCACGGCGTGCTTGATGCCGCTGCAGGCGAGTTCGGCGGCGTCGGCGAAGTCAGTCTCCCCGCGGGCGACCGCCCTGGGCAACCCCTCTAGGCGGTCAGTCAGCCGGTCGCCGGCGTCGACCCAGGCCTCGAACAGGGGTGCCGTTGCACCCTCCTCCCAGGTCGTGAAGACGTCACGGGTCGCCAGCCCCAGGTATGCGTCGTGGCAGGCTGCCGCGACCTGGTAGGTCTCGACTGGCCCGAGCGGGTCGAGTGCGGCGTCGAACTCCGGGTAGCGGTCCGCGAACAGACCGAGAAAGTGCTCGGGGTCGCCCAGACCCGCCTGGACGATGGCCTCGGCGACCAGGAAGTCCGCAAAGGCCTCAGGCGGGTCCTCGAGGCGTGGCTTGCAGACGACGACCGGCGGGTCGGTCTGGCGCGTCCAGGCCACGCTGCCGTCACCGGGCATCCCGACGGTGAACGTTCCGCTGGCGTACCCCCGGAGCACGTCGGGAGCCTCGGGCGGCAGCCACGCGTCGGGGGCGCTGACGGGGTCGAGGTCGTCGACGAGCAGGCCGAGGTCTTCGGCTCCCGCGGGCGGAAGCGTCTCGAAGTCCCGCTCGCAATCCAGCACGAGAACCGCGTGCTCGTCGCGGACCGCCGCCACTGCGGGCCCGAGGTCGCGTTCGGTGAACATTAGGCTGCGATGAGGTTGACGAAAATCACGACCGACAGCAGCCCGGCCACGCCGACGGTCCCGAGAACGACTTTTGTTGCGGTGCTCATGGCTGACGGTTCGCGGCGGCGAGTAAAAGCCCCAAGGTTTCAGCGTCGCCAGCTACCACAGTCGGGACGTTTGCCCTGATTGGACCGGCATACGCACCTACCGCTTGCAGCCACAGTTAAACCGATGGCGCCGAATGGACAGCCATGGAAGATACTCCGATCCGCGAGATCATGACCAGCCCCGTCCTCACCGTGAACGGGGAGACGCCGGTCGTCGAAGCCGCCCAGATGCTCAGGAAGAAACACATCGGCTCGCTCATCGTCGGCGAGGAGATCGTCGACGGGATCGTCACCGAGGCCGACGTCGTCGCCGCGGTCGGCGAGGAAGTCGACCTCGCAGCGACGACGGTCGCCAAGATCATGACGGACCCGGTGGTAACGATCCGGCCCGACGAGTCGATCCGGGTTGCCGGCGAGCGGATGGGGCACAACGGTGTCAAGAAACTCCCCGTCACCGAGGACGGGGAACCAGTCGGCATTGTGACGACGACCGACCTCGCCCACTTCGTCCCACGCAACCGCCTGCAGATGGCCAGCCAGCCCGAACCCGACGTCCGGGAAGGCGAGTACGAGTAACGCGGCGCGCTCGCGCCCGCGCTCCTCCCAGTGGCCAGTGCACCGTCAGGTGCTCGCGCGCTGGGCAACGCCCCACCACTTGCCCGACCAGAACCGGCCGGTGTTGACTGCAGCCTTCGCGTAGAAGTCCACCGCGATGGCCAGGAAGACCGCCGGATAGCCCAGCCCCAGCCCGGGTGCGACCGAGAAGCCGGCGACCGAGAGGGAGACGGTCGCGGGAAGCGCGAGCGCGGCGATGGGGATCCGGACCAGATACGACCCCAGTAGCTCGGCGTACAGCGGCCACCGGGTATCTCCGGCGCCGCGGAGACTTCCCTTCATCGTCCGGGAGATGCTGTAGCCGGCGGTGACGAGCCCGAACACGCGGATAAAGTCGACCGTGAGCCCGACGTACTCGGTCCCGAAGGCAAGCGCCAGCGGCCGGGCGGCGACGACGAGCACGACCGCCAGCACCAACTGGGTCGCCAGCCCGATCCGCAGCGTCTGCCAGCCGTACTTGTCTGCGCCGTCTCGGTCCCCCGCGCCGATGGCCTGGCCGACGAGCGTGCTCGCCGCGGTGGCATAGCCCCAGGCGGGCATCAGCGCCAGCAACATCACCCGACGACCGATAGCGTAGGCGGCCAGTGCCGGGGTCCCGAGTGCACCCAGGATGAACAGGAACGGAAAGCGGGCTGTCGACTGGAGCAGGCGCACCCCCGCGAGCGGGACGGCGACGCGGACGATCTCCCGGCTCAGGCCTGTGTCGACGTGCGGGCGAGAGCCCGGGAGTGTCACGGCGTACTGGCCCGAGACCAGCAGGGCAAGGAACACGAGCGAGGCGAGCGTGTTTGCAACGGTGGTCCCGATGGCTGCGCCGACGACCCCGAGCGCCGGGAACGGCCCCAGCCCGAAGACGAGCACGGCGTTGAGCACGAGGTTGGTCGGCAGCGTCAGCAGGCGGACGTACATCGGCGTACGGGTGTCCGCACTCCCGGCGAGCGCCCGCGCGGCGACCATCGAGTAGAAACGGAAGACCAGCGACAGCATTACGACCTGGAGGTAGGCCGCGCCGTAGCCGATGACGGCGGGGTCGTCGGTGAGTATCGCAACCATCGGCTCGGCGTACACCCAGGAGGCGACCGTCAGCGGGACGGCGATGACCGTCGACAGCAGCAGCGACTGTTTGACGGCGAGGTCCGCCCGCGCGCTGCGGCCCTCCCCTTTGAGCCGGGAGACGACGCTTATCGTGCCACTCGTCAGCGCGAGCGAGAGACCGAAGCCGATGAAGTAGTACTGAAAGCCGATCTCGAGACCGCCGATGGCGGCGTCCCCGAGCGCGACCCCCACGAAGAGGAAGTCGGCGACCCGGAGCAGCACCCGGAGTCCACCGGTGACCATCACCGGCACGGCGAGGTCGAACGCCTCGGTCGCGCTGGAGCGCTCGACGAGACCGAGCCGGGACAGCGACCGCGGAACGAGGTCGAGCCACTGCTGGACTCGGGTTCTGACACCCATTACCGGCGACTCGCGGGCCAGCAACTGGTGACTTTCGGTCCCGGACCTGTCGACTGACACACCAGTCGCTGGCGGGTGTGGCTGGCCCGGTCGATAGACTACACAGCGCTTATTATCGCTGCAGCGTACTACTTCTCATGTCACCACGACCGACGCGTCGCTCCTTCCTAACCGGCGTCGGCACAGCCGCGACAGCCGGACTCGCTGGCTGTACTGGGTTGCTCGGGTCCGGAGAGACTACTCTCAAGCTCCTCGATTTCAGTTACGTCTACCCCGACGGGATCTTCGAGACCATCGAAGAGGAGACGGGGATCACCGTCGAGTTACAATCGAGCGACAGCTCGGCGCGGTCGCTCTCGCTTTTGCGGTCAGGCCGGTCGGACCACGACGTCGTCGCGCTGGGAAACTACGCTGTCAGCCCGGCCATCGAGGAGGGACACATCCAGCCACTCGACCTCGACGACCTGCCGGGGTACGACGGCGTGTTCGACTTCGTCAAGAAGGACTACTTCGGGCAGGACGGGCAGGTCTATGCCGCACCGCGGTCGTTCGGACAGACGCCACTGGCAGTCAACACGGATGTCGTTCCGGCCGACGACGTCACCGGCCTCTCCGTGCTGTTCGACCAGGAGTACGACGGAATGGTCGGGCACCGCGACGACGCCCGGCTCCAGGTCCTCTACGAGCGGGCCGCCAACGGCAAGACGCCGCTGAACCCGACTAGCGCCGACCAGGTCGATGTCGCGGACACGCGGGACAACCTCAGGCGTCACGTGGAACTGTCGGGGAGTCTCTGGAACACCGGCGGCGACTCCGAGCAACTGCTGCGGTCGGGACAGGTCGCCGTCGAACCCGTCTGGAACTACCTCATCTTCACGATGGGACAGGACGGGTTCCCGATCGAGCGCGTCTACCCCGACGAGGGAACAAAGGCGTGGTTCCTCCAGTTCTGCGTGCGCGACGGGGCGGAGAACGTCGACGCCGCTCACAGGTTCATCCAGTCGTGGTACGAGGAGATCGGCTACCAGTCGCTGGTCGAGCCATCGCACATCGCCGTCCCGCACGAGGCCGTCTTCGAGCGCGAGGGAACCGACCGCGCCGAGTACGGGCTCGACGAACCCGACCGGTTCATCTACGAGGACCCCAAGCCGCGGTCGCTGGTCGAACAGTACACCGAGATGTGGAACGAGGCCAAACAGGCTGCCGAGGGGTAACCGTCTGATGGGGACCGGCACCGGGGCTGACGGGGACGACGATATCATCCTGGAGGCAGACACCCTCCGGAAGGCGTTCAGCGACACCGTCGCCGTCGACGGGCTCTCACTGTCGGTCAGACGCGGGGAGTTCTTCTCGCTGGTCGGTCCGTCCGGGTGCGGGAAGACGACCACGCTACGAATGCTCGCGGGGCTGACCGCACCGACAGACGGGACCGTACACATCGACGGGGTCGACGCCACCGACCGTCCTGCTCGCGAGCGTGACACCAATCTCGTGTTTCAGGACCTCGTTCTGTTCCCGCACATGAGCGTCGCCGACAACGTTGGGTACGGGCTGGCCCGCCAGGGCGTCTCGGCGGACGAGCGCGACCGACGGGTCAGCTCCCTGCTGGAGACGGTCGACCTCGACGGGCTGGGCGACCGCCGACCGACGGAGTTGAGCGGTGGGCAACGCCAGCGGGTCGCGCTTGCGCGCGGACTCGCGCCCGAGCCGAGCGTGCTGTTGCTCGACGAACCGCTGTCGAGTCTCGACCGGAAGCTCAGACAGGAGATGCAGGCCGAGCTCCGCCGCGTCCAGCGTGACGTCGGGACGACGTTTCTCTACGTCACGCACGACCAGGACGCGGCGATGAGTATGTCCGACCGGGTCGCCGTGATGGACGACGGACAGATCGTCGAATCCGGTGCCCCGGAGTCGCTGTACGACCGGCCGGAGACGGCCTTCGTCGCGGACTTTCTGGGCGACGCGAACATCCTCGCCGGGACAGTCACTGCGGTCGCGGACGAGACGGTAACGGTCGCCGTCGGGACCGGAGACGTCCGGGGTGACCCGGGCGGACAGTCGCCGGCTGTCGGCACCCGCGTCGCGGTGATGGTCCGACCCGAGGACGTCGAACTCGGCGACGGGCCGCTCTCGGCGACGGTCCGTGCGAGCGAATTCAAGGGATTCTACGACCGGTACACGGTCGCACTCGACACCGACGAGGCGAGCGTGGTCACCGTCCGGACCGACGCCGACGAGCGGTTCACCGTCGGCGACGACGTCGAGGTGTCCCTGACCGACGCGGCGCTGGTCGCTCCGGGCGACGGTGCAACGGCAGCGAACGAGTCCGGTCGCCCGACGGTGGCCCCCAGCGTGCACGCGGACGACGCCACCGACGACCCCGACGGGAACCGCGACCGTGGCCGGAGCAAGAACGGCGAGCAAGCGGCTCGCACCCGGGACAAATGAGCACCGCAACGACCATTCGCTCCGCGTTCGAGGACCGCACTCTCAGAGATGCGCTTCTGGCGGCGGCTCCGGCTACCCTGGCGGTTGCACTGGGCGTGGTTCCGCTGCTCCTGTTGCTCGTCGAGAGCTTCCGACCGCTGGTGACGGCAACCAACTATCTCGACGTGACCCAGGGGATCTACATCGCCGTCATCGCACAGTCGCTGTTCGTCGGCGTCCTGCTGACGGTGGTCTGTCTCGCTATCGCCTATCCGGTGACGTACTGGCTCGCCAACCGCTGTCCGGCCCGGTACCGGCTGCCGGTGCTGGCGACGTTGACACTGCCGCTGTGGCTGAACTACGTCGTTCTCAACTACACGTGGGTGTGGTTGCTCGCGCCCGACGGGGTGCTCAACGTCGTGTTGGGGTGGGCTGGCGTGGTTTCCGAGCCGCTGGCGCTGCTCGGCCGCCCGTTCGAGCTGCCGGGGGTCGGACTGACGTTCCCCTCGTTGTCGCTGTTGGTCGGATTCATCCACATCTACCTGCCGTATCTGCTGTTGACGATGTACGTCTCGATGGAACGACTCGATTACCGACTGGTCGAGGCGGCCCGGGACCTGGGTGCCGGTGACTTCCGCGTGTTTCGCGACGTGGTCGTTCCGGAGACGGCCGCCGGCGCCGTCGCCGGACTGCTCATCGTGTACGCCCGCATCGCTGGTGCCTACGCCACTCCCCGGATCCTGGGGTCGGAGTCGAACCCGATGGTCGCCGAACTGATCACGACACAGTTCTACGACGTGCTTGACTATCCGTTCGCCTCGGCGCTGTCGATGACGTTTCTCGCGGTCGTCGTGGTCGGCTTCGCCGTCGGAGCACGGTTCGGCGGCGTTCGAGCGGAACTCAAACGGTGGTGACAGTGTCGGACCCACCACTCGGCGCTCGGGTCCGGTCCGGGTTCTTCCAAGCCACGACCGTGGTGACGTTCCTGTTTCTGTATCTCCCCGTCGTGACGATCGTGTATCTCTCGTTTTCGCCCGGCTCACAGCCGTCGATCCCCCTCAGTGGTGTCTCACTGGAGTGGTACGCGGCGGTGTTTGCCGACACACGGTTCGTGCGTGGGCTCGTCACCAGCGCGATTATCGGCACGATCGCGGCCACGGTCGGAACCGCGCTCGGACTGCTCGCCGCCCGGACGATCACGCGGTCACGCCTGCCGGGCTGGGCTCGCGGCCTGGTCGCGCTCGCCGTCGCGGTTCCGCTGTTTGTCCCGACGGTCGTGCTGGCGCTGGGGATCGGCGTCACCGCCGGGACGGTCGGCATCGGCTTTGGCTTTCTGCCGGTGGTGCTTGGCCACCTGTTCTGGGTGCTCCCGTTCAGTACGTTCCTGCTGACCGCACGGTACGCCGAACTCAACGACGCACTCGAGGAGGCTGCGCGCGACCTCGGGGCGAGTGGGTGGACCGTCTTCCGGACGGTGACGCTGCCGCTGTTGGCCCCGGCGCTCGTCGCCTCGGTGCTGTTCACCTTCGCCCTCTCCTTTAACGAGTTCCTCATCACGTTCTTCCTGGCCGGGAGCGGTGTGACGACGATGCCCCTGGAGCTGTTCGGGAAGGTTCGTGTGAGTGCGACCTCGTTTCTCAACGCGGCCAGTGCTATTGTCCTCCTGATCAGTGCGGCTGTCGCGCTCGTCGGGTCGTTCCTCCGGACCCCGACGTGACGCGGACTCCGGCTGGCCGGTGGAACCGCGGTTCGTCGTCGGTCTCACAGCCCGCTCTGTGGCAGGCCGACGCCGTATCCGTGTGCCCCCGGTGACACGCTTTCGGCCCGGCGGGCGCCGCCCTGCCGGTGACTGGTCTCGAGGCGTCCGAACGTCTTTGCCGGCTCCAGTCCCAGGGAGGCTATGCAACGCATCGAGGCTGCGGACTTCCACGACCTCGTGGGAGTCACCGAGCCCCGCGTCGCACCGGGTGGCAAGCAGGTCGCGTTCGTCCGCAAGGAGCCAAGCGAGGACGGCGATTCGTACGAGGCGACGGTCCACCTGGCGCCGACCGGTGGGAGCCAGCCACGCCGCTTCACCCTCGCCGAGGGGGTCGACAGCCAGCCCCGCTTCAGCCCCAGCGGCGACCGGCTGGCCTTTGTCTCCACTCGTGGGGCCGAGGACGACCGCCCGCAGCTGTGGGTCGCCCCGACCGACGGTGGCGAGGCCCGCCAGGTGACCGACGTCGTCGGCGGCGTCGACGCCATCGCCTGGGGACCCGAGGGCGAGCGGGTGGCGTTCGTCCAGCGGGTCGCTGCCGAGGACCGCGAGGCCGAGCGGGACCTGTCGGTTCCCGAGGACTACGAACCCGACCCCCCGGACCCGCGGGTGGTCGACCGGACGGTCTCCCGGTCGATGGAGGAGCACTTCGACGGTCGGCGGGGGCAGATTTACCTGGCCCACCTCGGCGGTGCCGACGCCGACACGCCGGGCGCGTCCGGCGGCGACGAGGACGGAGTCGAGCGGGTTACCGACGCCGACTACGACCACGCCAACCCGGAGTGGGGTGACGCGGAACGACTGTACTACACGGTCCAGGACGGCGAGCCCGACCCCGACGACTCGAACGAGCACACCATCGTCGCCTACGACACCGAGTCGGGCGACCGCGAGGAGCTCCACACCACGACGGCGTGGGCGACGACGCTCGCGGCCACGGGGGACGGCCGCGTGGCCTACACCTACGTCGAGGACGACCGCGCCTCGATGCGCCCCGCTGAGGCCAGGGTCTACGAGGTCGATACGGGCGAGGTCCACACCCCGATGGCTGGACTCGACCGGACGCTGAGCTACGACCGCTCGGTCCAGTGGGGCCCCGACCAGGAGTCACTCTATCTCGTGACTCCGGACGAGGGTGCGGGGGCGGTGTGGGCGGCCCCCTGGGACGGTGACGGGGACGGTGCCGAGCGGGTCGCCCGCGAGGCGTGGGCCAGCGTCGACGGCCTCCACGTCGGCGAGGACCTCCTCGCCGTGGTTCGCAGCGAGTGGGACCATCCCGGCGAGCTCTACGTGACGACGCCGGGCGGCGCGGCGGAGCGCCGGCTCACCCGCGCCAACGCAGCCCTGCTCGACGACCGGGCTGTCTCCCGGCCCGAGGAGGTCCGCGTGACCGTCGAGGACGCCAGTGGGGGCGACGGGGACGACTCGGCGGGCGACGCCGAGACCCACGAGATTCAGGGCTGGGTGCTCACGCCGCCGGATTTCGACCCCGACGAGCAGTACCCGCTGGCGGTGGAGGTCCACGGCGGTCCCCACGCGATGTGGACCACGAGCGGGACGATGTGGCACGAGTTCCAGACGCTGGCTGCCCGGGGCTACGTCGTCTTCTGGTCGAACCCCCGGGGGTCGACGGGTTACGGGCAGGCCTTCGCCGAGGCCATCGAACGGGACTGGGGCGCCGTAACCGCGCGGGACGTCCTCGCTGGCGTCGACGCCGTGACCGACCGCGAGTACGTCGACGACGACCAGGTCTTTCTCACCGGCGGGAGCTTCGGCGGCTTCATGACCGCCTGGCTGGTCGGACAGACCGACCGGTTCACCGCCGCGGTCTCCCAACGCGGGGTCTACGACCTCACCGGCTTCTACGGCTCGACGGACGTGGCCTACAAGCTCGTCGAGGGTGACTTCGACGCCGTCCCCTGGGCGGACGCCGAGTTCCTCTGGGAGCAGTCTCCCGCGAGCAACGCGGACAAGGTCGAGACGCCGACGCTCGTGGTCCACAGCGACGACGACTACCGGACGCCGGCCGCCACCGCCGAACTCTTCTACCGGATCCTCCGCAAGCACGGCGTCGACACCCGGCTGGTCCGCTACCCCGACGAGGGCCACGAGCTCTCGCGGTCGGGTCAACCCGCCCACATCGTCGACCGCATCGAGCGCATCGTCCGGTGGTTCGACGGCTACTCCGAGTACCACGACGTCCCGCGCGCGCTG
>CAZOWU010000028.1:0-14477 GCA_964583735.1 uncultured Halobacteriales archaeon
GGTGACCGACGTCACCAGCGGCTTCCGGGTCTACCGGGTCTCGATGCTCCGGAACATCCTCCACAAGCGGGACACCCACTGGGCGGTCGAGCAGACGCTGGACGCCGCCCGCCAGGGCTACCGGGTCCGGGAGGTATCGGTGCAGATGCCGACCCGCGACAGCGGCGAGTCCCAGTTCGACCTCGGGACGTTCGTGCTGTACCCGCTCCGGATGACTGACGTGGTGCTCCGCGTCCTCCTGTTCAGGTGAGCCATGGTCGAGTACAGCGCCGTCAACCTCGTCGCCGGGGTTGTCGGGATGGGGTTTCTCGGGACCGGGTACGTGCTCGTGCGCCGCGAGCGAGAAGCGCTCGGGCTGTTCGTCCTCTCGGTCGCCGTCGGCGCCGGCCTGTTGTTCGTCGCGGTCACGCCCGACTCCTTCGACTACATCGCGACCTTTCTCGGACTGGAGTTCAAGACCCACGCCATCCTCGTCGTCGCGAACCTCGTCCTCTTTGGGCTGGTGACCTACCTGCTGTACCGAATCGGCCGGCTGTACGACCGCCTCTCGCGGCTCAACGAGGAGGTCAGCCTCCTCAAGACCGAACTCGAGGACCCGGACGAGTGACGCCGAGTACCGTCTCAACGGCCGACACACGAGGGAACGCGAGGAGCTGGAGACGGGGTGTCCGCCCGTGAGCGGGCGACCGCGGGCCGTGCTCTCTGTCGACGTCGAACTGTTCGACCAGACGCCTGCCTACCGGTCGGCCCGCGGGACGACCGACCGGGAGGCTGTCGGGCTCGAGGGGGTGGAGTACCTGCTGGAAGCACTGGACCGTCACGACGCGTCGGCCACACATTTCGTCGTCTCGACCGCGGCCGAGCGGTATCCCGACACTATCCGACGCCTCGCCGACGCCGGCCACGAGGTCGGCTCTCACTCCCACAGCCACCGCCTGCTCACCGACCTCTCCACTGCGGCCCGCCGCGAGGAGTACGAGCACTCGCGGGAGCTACTCCGGACCCTGACCGGCCAGCCCGTCCGGGGCTTTCGCGCGCCGGCCTTCGACGTCCCACCGGGGCACTTCGAGGGGCTGGCACGGGCGGACTACGCCTACGATTCCAGCGTCGTCGCCAGCCGCGCGGTCCCCGGCTGGTACGGCGGCGAGTACGACCTCGAAATGCCGGCGCCCGCGAGCGAGGTTGAGCCCGGAGCGCCGGCCGGGGTTGCCGAGGTCCCCGCGAGCGTGATGCCCGGCCTCAGGCTCCCGCTGACGGGCACCTGGCTCCGGTTTTTCGGCCCCAGGTACACCACTCTGGGCATGCGCCTGCTCGCGCGTCGCGGGGTCGCGCCGGTGCTGTACGTCCACCCCTGGGAGCTGGTCGACCTGCCCGCCGTCGACGGCGTCCCCAAACGGGTCTACTGGCACACCGGCGAGTGGATGCGCCGGGCCGTCGACCGGATTCTCGCACAGCCGTTCGAGTTCACGACCGCCGCGGCGCTCGCCGGTGAAGCAGCGGGGGACGACGACCCCCCCGTCGCCCAACCCAGGGGTGGATAGCGTGCCCCGACGGAGCCCGCGAGCGCTCGCGCTCACTGCACTCCAGTACGGAGTCGCACTCGCTGCGCTCGCCTGGGTCCTCCTGCAGGTAGAGCCGGGTGCTGTGCTCGCCCGGCTCGGCCGGCTCGACCTTCCGGTGCTGGCCGCGCTCGTCGCGGTCACGGTCGTCGGCCTCGCTGCCCGCTTTTTTACCTGGCAGGCTGTGCTGGCGCCCGTGCGACCAGTCGCCTTCCGCACGGCCGCGAGTACGGACCTCGTCGTGAATTTCGTGAACCAGTTGCTCCCATCGCGGCTCTCCGGCCGGGTGGCCGCGCCGTTCGTCCTCCGGAGTCAGACGGGAATGGCATACGCCGACGCCGCGGCGGTCTCGGGCGTCCACACCGGTATCTACGCCGTCTACTACGGACTGACGGCCGCCGCCGGGCTCGTGCTGGCGGTCGCGCTGACCGGCCTGTCGCCCGGGCTGGTCCTGCTGCTCGCGCTCTCGACGGGGTTATACCTCGTGGCGGGGGCGGTCGTCCTGCTCGCGGGGACGAATCTCGAACTGCTGGACCCGCTCGTGGAGTGGCTGGCCGGGGCTGCCACCCGGCTCCCGCGGGTCGGGGACCGCGCCGCCGACCGGGTCCGTGGCCTGCTGGCCTTCACCGAGGCCTCCACGGAATCGTTCCGCCGGCTGGTGGCTGACCCCGGCGTCTGGGCTCGGTACGCCATCGGGTGGGTCGTCGCGCTCGTCCTCGCGCCCGGGCTGCGCGTCCTGCTGCTGTTCGGGGCGCTGGGCGTCGCCTTCGACCCGGCCGTCCTGCTCCCGCTGTATCTCGTGACGGCCTACAGCGTGACGCTGCTGCCGCTGACGCCTGGCGGGGTCGGCGTGACCGAGGCGACCGCCACGGCGGTTTTTGTCGCCCTCGGTGTTCCAAGCGAGGTCGTCGTTCCCGTCGTGGTCATCGACCGGACGCTCGGCGTGTACCTCCCCGCTGTCGCCGGCTGGTACCCCTCGCTGGGACTCGACCTCTCGGAGCTCTCCCCGGGTCAGTAGGGCGAGTCACCGAGTCGCGAGCCGTCGCACTCTCCCGTCCGCTCCAGGACCAGCGTGTACTGGTTCGCAGCGAGTTCCTGCTCGTCGGCGTACTGGTCGGTCTGGGGGACCACGCCGTTCCGGAGGACGTCGACGAGCGACCCCGGCGTCGCGCGCTGCGGGACGAATCCCGGCGGGCGGGTCCCGAACTCCGCAGCCACCTCGTAGTTGTACTCGCCCGCGAGCAGCCCTCTGATGTAGCTGAAGCGGGCGTCGTCGTTCCGGTAGTAGGTGTCCCGGTCGAGGTACAGCAGGTCACGGTAGCCGAGCTGGATGAACTCGGGACACGGGTCGACCTCCTCCCCTCCGCCATCCCGTCCGTAGACGTGGTTGACGGGCATTCCGTGAGGCACCGCCGTGTCCTGAACGTGCCGGCGGTAGACCTCGACGGTGTCGCCGTCGTCGGCGTTGGTTTCGAGCCACGCGACGGCGTCGTCGCGGGGCATCGCCGCGTAGCCGCCGACCCCGACGGCCGCGTACAGCCCGCTGGTCACGACCAGTACGGCCACGACCGGCCGGGCCAGCGACGGCCGGTGCTCGCGAAACCGGACCAGGGCTCCCGCGAGCAACAGCGCGAGCAGCGGGAACGTCGGCAGGAGGTGGTGCACCCTGAAGTCGTGCCAGCCTGCCAAGAGGGCGACCCACAGGACGAGCCCGGTCACTACGAGAACGATGCCCGGAGTTGCCCGGCGCCGGCCCACCTGGACGACAGTCGCCCCGACGCCGGCGACTGCCGCGAGAAATAGCGGCAGACTCATGCCGCTGAGATAGCCCCGCAGGAACCACCACCACACCGGCGCGTCAGGCCCGGTGGGGTGTGTCGCGCGCGCCCCAGGGTTTTCCAGGATCCGCCAGGTGACGGCCTCGACTCCACCGACGAGCAGCGTCGGGAATCCGAGGCCGATGGCGACCGCACCAAGCAGTGCCCCGGGGACGAGCAGCGCAGGTCGTACCAGTGCCCGCCAGGTGTCCTGTGCTCGCCTGGCACGGAGGATGTGGGCCGCAAGCACCAGCAAGACGACCGGTGCGGCGGTGAGTTTGAACGCAATGGCGACCCCACCGGCTGCGCTCGCGGCGAAAAACCGCCACCGTGCGCCCGCCTGGACGTACCTGACCAGCAGGTACAGCGTCAACAGAACAAAAAAGAGGGCTGGCATGTCCTCACCACCCTCGTGGGCGATGGTCAGGAATCCGAAGGTCAGCGTCAGGAGCAGGCCCGCGAGCTGGCCGGCGGTCCGGTCCCACACCACGCGACCGAGCCGGTAGGTGAGATAGACACAGCTGACGGCCAGGAGGACGTTCACCAGCCGGACCATCACCACCGCACCCGTCCAGAACCAGGCGGGCGTCGCCTGCCAGGAGGGATAGAAACCGAATTCGGGGTCCAGGGTGGCGAAACCAGTCAGGATCTCCGACTGGCCCAGCAGGACCGCGAGCAGGACGACCGGAAGCACGGCGAGTCCGAACAGGTAGAAAGACGCCCCGAACGGGACACGGCCCCAGGCCACGCCCCGCTGGAGGCTCTCGACGCTCGGGTCGGCAGCGACCGAGCCGTAGGCCACCAACACATCGAGTACCCGGCTGTGCTCGTCGCGGGTCGCGAAGTTGGGAACCCGGTGCCAGAACCAGAATCCACAGAGGAGGGTCGCGCCCACAAGCAGGTAGCGGAGGCGACGGTCCTCGCGGAGGTCGGTCGCGACGGTCCGGGCCCCGCGAGCGAGAAGTGTCCGGAGGGCACCCATCACAGGGCTCTGTGTGAACGACCGATAAAAAGCGTCCGGTACCGTCGGGCCGATTTCGAGTGACAGCCCCAGCGGACGGGCGAGGACTGTCGGCCGGTCACTCCGACAGACGGCTGCTGTTGTTGAGTTGCTGGATGACTTTGTCGTGGATGTGGCCGTTCGTCCCGATCATCGGCGAGCGTTCTTCCTCGCCGGGGAGTTCGAAGCGGTCGCCGCGAGTGTCGGTGATTGTCGCACCGGCTGCATTGGCGATGACCATCCCCGCCGCGACGTCCCAGGGATAGGTGTCGAACTCCCAGACGGCGTCGGCGCTCCCGCTGGCGAGATAGCACATATGCAGCGCGGCCGAGCCCAGCCGGCGGACGCCGCGGGTGTCCTGGTAGAAGTGGGTGAGGAAGGCCCCGTCCGGGTCGTACCCGGACATCAGCATGCTTTCGGCGAGTTCGTCGCGGTCGGTCACGCTGATAGGCTGGCCGTTGCGCGTGGCCTGCTCGCCCTTGATCGCCGACCAGAGTTCGTCAGTCTCCGGGGCGTAGACCACTCCGAGGACCGGTTCGCCGTCCCGCAACAGCCCGACCGAGACGGAGTAGTTGGGGTTGCCGTTGGCGTAGTTGCCCGTTCCGTCGAGCGGGTCGATGAGCCAGGTGAAGGCGCTGCCGCCCTCGACGTAGGTATCCTCCTCCGAGCGGATGCCGTGGGCGGGGAACTCGTTTTCCAGCGCCGTCGTGATGATGTTCTCCGAGAGGTAGTCGGCCTCGGTGACGATGTCGGATTTGTCTGTTTTCACCGTCACCGACTCGACGCGCCCGTGGAGCTCCTTCAGCGGCTCCTGAACGCTCTTGACTGCCTCGGTGGCGACCCGCAGCGCGTGCTCGAGCTCGCCCTCCCCGCCAGTGCCCGTCGTCTGGATGGATTCGGGGGGTTCCTTGCCGTCGGAGCCGCGTGCCCCCCAGCCCAGCAGCTCGCTGATCGCGGTGTAGAAATCGTCGTCGTAGCTGGTCCGGATAATGTTCGCCGACGTCTCGGCCCCGGTGATCCGGACCGATTCGCCTTTGTCGAGATGGATGTGGTGGCGGCCACCGTCGACGAGGAGGTCAGCAGCCTCCTGTGCCACAACGTCGATGTTCGTGTCGTTGCTGACGATGAGCGGTCGGACGCCCATCTTGTGCGTCTGGAGCGGGACGATCTGCAGCGAGGAGTTGTTCTGCGGGTTGTGGACAGGCCCGCCGGATGAGAGCGAGACGCCAGTCGACCCCGTCGGCGTCGAAACCGCTAGCCCGGTCCCGTCGTACTCGCCGACGTACTCCCCGTCTGCGAACGCGTCGAGTTTGGTGATCTTCCGTTCGACGGGGTTCTCGGGCATCGGGTGCTGGACCATCACGTCGTTGATCCCCGTCGCGTCGAGGTCGGGCCCGGAGACGTGCAGTTGCTGGCGCCGGTCGACCTCCGCCCGTCCCTGAATGGTCTCGGTGAGCGCCTCCTCCAGGTCCTCGACGTCCACCCTGACGAGGAACGCCAGGGTCCCCGTGTTGATCCCCAGAATCGGGATTCCTCGGGGGGCGAACTGCTTGATCCCCTCGAGGAAGGTTCCGTCTCCGCCGATAGTCATGCCCAGCGTCTCCATCTCCTCGTTCCAGGGTGCCTCGATGTCGTCGCCGACGTCCACTGTCGAGAACTCGATACCGTTCTCGCTCGTCCACTGCTCGAGGCGCTCGACAACCTCCTCGCTGTCCGGGCTCACTATCGCGATGATGTGTTCGATCGTCGCCAGTCTTCGTCCTCTCATACACCCGTATATGGTGCCACACACAAAATAACCACGTGGTTCGCCAAACGCCTCCTCAACGGGCTCTCGTCGTTTCGCCTCCGGCACGGCATGCAGTTTTTTGACCCGCACGGCCGAACCCGGTCGGTATGGAGTACGAAGTACTCGATACGGAGGACGTTGACGTGACCGACCTCTCGGACGTAGCGGAGATCCCGCCGGACCTCGACATCCGGCCGGTCGGCGACGGGCTCGGACTCGACGAGATGAACGTTACCGTCTGGTACTTCGAGCCCGGCGAGGGGATCGGCTACCACGCCCACTCCGAGCAGGAGGAACTGTACTACGTGCTGGAGGGGCAATTCTCGCTGAAGTTGGGGCCCTCGGGCGAGACTGAGACCCACGAGGTCGGCCCGGGGGCTTTCTGGGCGGCGGGTCCGGAGACCGGTCACGGCCACCGCTACCTTGGCGACGACCGCGGGGCCGTCCTCGCCATTGGTGCCCCGCCCGTCGAGGACCCAGGGCTCGACCCACACGAGCTCTGAGCCGACGGGGGCCAGCTCGACGTTGCCGGTCGCTTCGCCGCTGTCCGGGGCCTCACGGCGCAACCGAATCCGACGGCCACAGCTATCGCCGCGTCAGGTGTAACTCTCCCCGAGATACTCGAGGATGCGGTCGGACTCGGCCATGGTGAGCCCGCGCTCCTCGTCGACGAGGACGGGGACCTGGCGCTGGCCGGAAACGCGCTTGACCTCGTTGCGCTTCGAGTGCAGTCCCTCGACCCAGACGCTGTCGTAGTCGACATTCAGTTCGTCGAGTTCGTCGACGACTCTCTCGCAGTACGGACACCCTTCCAGCCTGTAGAGTGTGGCTGTCATACCTCTGTGTAGACCCCGCCCCGTCTAAAGCGTGCCGGGCGTCGGGGGAGTGGTTCGCCGCGTGCGGGTGCCACAGTATTTTACGTCGTCGGCGAGAGGCCCGGGTATGCCACCCACACAGGGAGAGGTCGTTCCCGACTTCGAGGCGGTCTGCTGTGACGGGGAAACGTTCCGCTCGCGGGCGCTGTCGGAGACACTCGGTCCGGACGGCGGGTTGCTGGTCTCGACTGGCTTCGTCTTCAGTGCCATCGCCGAGAACTGGTACAAGCGGTTCGAGGGGTACGGCTGGGGGTCGGAGTCAGTACCGTTGCTGGGTATCAGCCGCGACGGCCCCTACGCCCAGAACGAGTTCCTCCGCCAGAACGGCCTCCCGTTCCGCCTCTTCGCAGACGTGGGTGGTGGGGTCTCGGAGTCACTCGGCCTCCTGACCGAGCGCCACCACATGGCAAACGTCACAACGCCGCGGCGCTCGGTGTTCGTCCTCGACCCCGACCGGGAGGTCCAGTACGTCCACGTCGCCGAGGACTGGATCAGCCCGCTGCCACGCGAGGAGATCGGGGCGGCGGTCGACGACCTCTGAGTGTGGAGTCCCCGACGCTGACCGCCGGCACGGGGACGCCGCCAGTGGAGTCTACGAGACGCCGGTGAACTCGAAGCGAGCCCCGCCCTCGCTTCCCCCGGTGACGCGGACGCTCCAGCCGTGGGCCTCGGCGATCTCCTTGACGATGTTGAGGCCGAGCCCGGTCCCCTCGTCGGTGGTCGAGTAGCCGGCCTCGAAGACGTCCTCGCGGCGGTCCGGCGGGATCCCGGGGCCGTCGTCCTCGACCCAGAAGCCGTCGGGAAGGTCGCCGACCCGGATCATCAACGGCTCCTCCCCGGCCTGGTCGGCTGCGTCGTCGGCCTGCGGCCGACTGCCCGAGGGACTGGGTCCCTCGCTGTCCTCGGGAGCCTGCGACCGGGGGTCCGTGAAGCTATGCTCCACGGCGTTCCGGATGAGGTTCTCCAGCAACTGGCTGACCCTGGGCTTCTCGGCGCGAACGGTGCGGTCCGTGTCGACGACCAGCGTCGCCTCTCCGGTGTCCACGTGCGCCCAGCACTGCTCGGCGAGAGTCTCGAGTGACAGCTCCTCGACCTCTTCGGGCTGCTCGCCCTCCTGTGCCAGCGTGAGGACGGCCTCGATCAGCCGACCCATCCGCTCGTGTGCGGCCTCGATATCGTCGAGGTGGGGGCTGTGACAGTCCTCGCGGACCAGCTCCAGTCGCGCGCTCGCGACGTTCAGCGGGTTCCGGAGGTCGTGTGAGACGAAGCTCGCGAACTTCTCCAGCCGGTCGTTCTGTCTCCGGAGTTCCTGCCTGCGTTCCTTGCGGTCGGCGATGTTCCGGAGCACACCGACGGTCCCCTGGAACGCCTCGTTCTCCATCGGGAGGAGCGCGATGTGGTTTTCGTTCGGGATCCGCTCGCCCTCTCTCGTGACGGTTTGCATCTCGAAGGAGACGGTGCGTTTCTCGTCGGACGCCAGCAGTTCCTGAATCAGCTCCTCGGCGCGGTCGAGGTCTGCCTCGGGCATGACCTTCGAGACGTGCTGGCCAACCAGCTCCTCGGGGTCGTAGCCCGTCGTCGTCTCCTCCGAGCCCGCGGGCGGGATGACCGAGGTCAGCACTCCCTCACGGTCCAGGGTGTACACTTCGTCGGGAAAGGCACGGACGATAGTCTCGTACCGCTCGAGTTCCTGCTCGCGTTCCTGCTGTTCGGTGGTGTCCCGAATGACGCCTACCGTCCCCCGGAACCCCTCGTCTTCCGCCGGCAGGAGCGTGAGGTTCGCCTCGATAGGGACCACTCCGTCCGTTGCGGTGTGGAGGTCGGTTTCGACGGTCTCGACCCCGCCGTCGGCATCCAGAAGCCGTCGGATAGCCGCCTCGAACTGCGCCATCCCGTCGTCGTCGAGGACCAGCTCCGGCCCCTCGGCCAACAGCCGCTCGCGGCTGTAGCCCGTCAGTTCCTCGAAGGTCCCGTTGACCCGGATGTACCCCCCGTCGAGGTCGATCGAATAGACGCTGTCGCCCATCGTCTCGACGAGGCGCTCGTACTCCTCGAGCTCGCGGGCCCGGTCAACCTGGGTGAACGCGGTCGTGAGGTTCGCGGCCAGGATCTCCGCGAGCTTGACCATCTGGTCGTCGAACGTCTGCGGGGTTGTGGACCCGACTGCCAGCACGCCGTGCTCGCCCAGCGGAACGAGCAACTCGCTCTCGACCGGCGAGTCGGGGTTGTAGTCCCCGGGCGTTCCGGCGACGTCTTCGAAGACACCCGTCTCCCCCGTCTCGTAGACCTCCCAGGCGAGGCCCGTCCCCCGCTCGAATGTTGGGAGCCCCTCGCGGGGCGAGTCGCTCTCGACCCGGTCGACCGCCGGAACGAGCGCGTCGCGGTCGGGGTCGTACCGAAAGATGGCGGCCTCGCTCAGTCCGAGGCTATCCTCGACTGCGCCGACCGCGACCTCGGCGACCTTGTCGTGTGTCTGTGCGCTCATCATCCGCCTGGTGACGTCGTGGAGCGTCTCGAGTTGCCTGGCCCGCCGTCGCCGGTCGGTGGTGTCCCGGGTCGTCCCGAGCACGACATCCTCCCCGTCGGGGGAGGGGAGCTGCTGGAGGTGGAGTTCGACGGCCTCTGCCTCGTCGGGGAGGGCCGGTTCGACCTCCAGGCGGACCTCATCGTTCCGACCCGCGAGAATGTCCTCGGTCGCCTCCCGGACTGCCTCGCCCTCCCTGGGCGACAGGACTCCGCTCTCGGCGAGATACGAAACCGGCTGGCCCTTCCACTCCGCCTCGGCCAGCGGGACGTCGTCCACGCGGTGGCTGACGAACTGGAGGCGGTGGTCGGCGTCGACGACGTAGACCCCCTCACCGAGGTTCCCGATGACCGTCCGGTGCCAGTCGGCCGCCGTCTCGCTTTCCCGGCGGTCGGTAATATCCCTGGCGTTGGCCACGATCCCCTCGATGTCGGGGTCCTCAACGAGGTTCCGGGCGCGGATCTCGACCCACCGCCACTCCCCGTCGGCCGCCCGGGCCCTGACCTCCACGGTCACCTCGGCGCCGGGCTCGCTCAGTATCTCGTCGACGTGTCTCGCGACGACCGGCTCGTCGTGGGGATGGACGTAGTCCAGTGCATTCGCCCCGACGACCTCCTCGGCCTCGTACCCCAGCACCCGCTCGACGGCCGGGGAGGCGTATGTGATCGTCCCGTCTGTGTCCAGGATGTGAACGTAGTCGGACGACCCCGCAAGCAGCTTCCGGAACCGGCGGTGGGTCTCCCGGAGTTCGCGCTCTGTCGCGTACTTCTCTACGGCGTTGATAACCCGGTTAGCCAGCAACGCGAACTGGTCGGTGCTGGTCGTCTTCTGTAGATACTCTGTCGCCCCTGCCCGCATCGCCTCCGCCGCGACCTCCTCGCTCCCTTTCCCGGTGAACAGAACGAAGGGAAGGTCCGGATAGTCCGCACGGACCGCTTCGAGGAACTCGATGCCGTCCCGACCGGGCATGTCGTAGTCCGAAACGATACACTCGACCTGTGCATCCCGTAGCCGGTCGAGCCCCTCCCCGGCACTCGTCGCTGTCATCACCTCCACCCGCTCGCTTTCTCGCCCGAGGGCATCGGCGGTGAGGGCGGCGAACTCCGGGTCGTCGTCCACGTGGAGCACCCGGATCCGGTCGGTGTCGTCGCTCATTTGCTGTGTTGTAGGTGTACAGAGCCCTCGGTTATAAGAAAGTGTACCTCATTACAGATGGTGAGAATCAGGGCGCGGGTCGGAGCCCGGGCTCACTCTGTGAGGGTCTCGACAGCCGCGCGTTCGTCGGCCCGGTCGGGCGCGCTTTCCGTCGGGTCGGCCCCGGACGCGAGGACGGCCTCGACGGTCTCCTCGATTGCCGTCGCCGCCTCGGCGGGCTCCCAGCCCAGCGACGCCAGTCGCCCGGTGTCGAGGACGTGGGGGGACTGTCGGTAGTAGGGAACCGCGTCCGGGTCGACGCCCGTCCCCTCCAACGCTCGCGGGCTCGCAGTCACGACCTCGAGCTCGGTGTCGGCAGCGTCGGCGACCAGGCCGACGAACTCCGCGAGGGGGTACAGCCGCCGGTCGCCGACGTTGTACGCCGCACCCGGCCGCCCCTCCTCGGCGACCGTCCGGAGCGCGCGGGCGACGTTCTCGACGGCGACTATGTGCCACAGTGCGTCCCCGTCGCCGGGCACGAGCACGCGGTCGTCGGCGAGCACACGGTCGACCCAGTAGTCGAACCGGCCGGTGTAGTCCCGAGCCCCGTAGACGATGGTCGGCCGGACGCTCATCGCGTCGACGCCACGCTCGGCGGCCGCGAACACCTCCCGGTCGCCCTCGGCCTTGCGCGGTCCGTAACTCCCGGGCCCGTCGTCGGTCGCCTGCGCCTCGCTACAGGGTTCGAGGGGAGTCTCGCCCTCCCGCTTTGGGACCTCCTCGGACCCGTACGCGTCGCCGGAGGAGACGTAGACGTACGCGTCGACATCGGCAAAGGCCTCCGTTGCGGCACGAACCTCCTGGGGTCTGTAGGCGACGCAGTCCACCACGACGTCCGGGTCGAGTGCCGCGGCCGCCGCCAGGTCCTCGCTCACCGTGCGGTCGCCCTGGAGGTGGTCGACGCGGTCGTCGTCGGCAAACGGGTTGTCGTGGCTGCCGCGGTTGAAGACGGTCACCCCGTAGCCGCCCGCGAGCAGTTCCTCGACTGTCGCTCGGCCGATAAAGCGCGTCCCGCCGACGACGAGTGCGTGGCTCATGTGCGGACTGCGGGGTGAGGAGTAAAAAGCGCGCCGAGCCGTATCCCTGGCTGTCAGTCGTCGGCCTGGGTGCGGACCGATTCGGTGTCCGGCTCGAGCGTGGCGGGCGACGGGGGCTCGTTGCGCACGTCGTCGCGCTCGCGCTCCTCGATGACCTCCGCGTAGGCGTCGGGCATCACCTTGGTGAAGTTCTCCAGTTCGCTCTCCCAGTCCGCGAGCAGGTCGGCGGCCCGGTCGGAGCCGGTGTAGTCGCCGTGGTTCTCGACCAGCCGGGTCAGCATCTCCCTGTCCTTTCGCTCGAGGTTGCCCGAGAGGGTCACCATCCCGGTGTTTGCCCGGTCATCGAAGCTGTCGTCGGGGTCGTAGACGTACGCGACGCCGCCGGACATGCCGGCCGCGAAGTTCTTGCCCGTCTCGCCCAGCACGACGATGGCGCCACCGGTCATGTACTCACAGCCGTGGTCGCCAACGCCCTCGACGACACCCTTGACGCCGGAATTACGGACGGCGAACCGCTCGCCGGCGACGCCGTTGACGTAACACTCCCCCTGGGTCGCCCCGTAGAGGGCAACGTTGCCGACGAGGATGTTCTCGCTTGCCTCGTAGCCGGCATCGGCAGGCGTCCGGACCACGAGTTTCCCGCCCGAGAGGCCCTTGGCCACGTAGTCGTTCGCCGTCCCCACCAGGTCCATCGTCACGCCGTCCTGCAGGAAGGCGCCGAAGCTCTGGCCGGCCGAGCCGTCGAAGCGGACAGTAATGGAGTCCTCGGGGAGCCCCTCGACGCCGTACTCTCTGGAGATCCGGTTCGAGAGGGTCGCGCCGACCGCGCGGTCGACGTTGGAGATGTCGGCGTCGATGGCCACCGGCTCGCCCCGCTCGATTGCGGCCTCGGCGGCCTCGATCAGCTCCCAGTCCAGGGACTCGTCGACGTCGTGGGTCTGGGGCTGGGTCTTGTAGCGGTCGATGTCGTAGTCGGTCTCGGGGACAGCGAGCACCGCCGAGAGGTCCAGTTTCCTGGCTTTCTCCTGGGTCACGTCGGTGCGCTGCCGGAGCGCGTCCACCTGCCCGACCATCTCGTCGACCGTCTCGAAGCCCAGTTCGGCCATGATCTCCCGCAACTCCTGGGCGACGAAGGTCATGTAGTTGATGACGTGCTGGGGTTCGCCGGGGAACCGCTCTCTGAGCTGTTCGTCCTGGGTTGCGATGCCGACGGGACAGGTGTTCTCGTGGCACTGCCGGGCCATCACGCAGCCGGAGGTAACCATCGAGGCGGTTCCGAAGGCAAAGCCCTCCGCACCCAGCAGGGCCGCGATTGCGGCGTCCCGGCCGGTCTTCATCCCGCCGTCGGTGGTCACCTTGATCCGGTCGCGCAGCCCCGTCGCCACGAGCATCTGGTTGGCCTCCGCCAGGCCGAGTTCCCAGGGCAGGCCGGCGTTTTTGATCGAGGTCTTCGGGGAGGCGCCGGTCCCGCCGGAGTGCCCCGAGATGTGGACCTTGTCGGCGTTGGCCTTCGCGACGCCCGCGGCGATGGTCCCGATCCCGTCCTCGGAGACCAGCTTGACGTTGACGTCGGCCTCCGGATTGCTCGCCTTCAGGTCGTGGATCAACTGCTTGAGGTCCTCGATGGAGTAGATGTCGTGCAGCGGTGGCGGCGAGATGAGCCCGACACCGGGGGTGGCGTAGCGGACGTGGGCGATCATCTCGTTGACCTTCTTGCCCGGGAGGTGACCGCCCTCGCCGGGCTTGGAGCCCTGGGCCATCTTGATCTGCAACTCCTCCGCCTCCGAGAGGTAGGTGGAGGTGACGCCGAAGCGGCCGGAGGCGACCTGCTTTGTCTTGCAGCCCTTCTCGGTACCGAACCGCTCGGGCGGTTCGCCGCCTTCCCCCGTGTTCGCGGAGGCACCCAGCCGGTTCATCGCGATGGCGTTGTTCTCGTGCATCTCCGGGGACAGCGAGCCAAGCGACATCGCCGCGGTTTCGAAGCGTTTGACCACCTCGCTGGCCGGCTCGACGTCTTCCAGCGGGACCGACTCGCGGCCCTCGGTGTCGAACTCCAGCAGCCCGCGCAGCGTCTGGAGCGTCTCGTTCTGGTCGTTGATCTGCTCGGCGAACTCCTTGTAGCGGTCGTAGTCGCCGGTCCGGACGGCCTGCTGGACTGTTCCCACCGTGTCGGGGTTCCACTGGTGGTGGATGCCACCGGTGCGGTTCTCGTACTCCCCGACCCGCTCCATCTCGGGGTCCTCGCTCCACGCGACCCCGTGGCGGTCGGTCAGGTCCGACTCGATGTCCTCGATACCGATCCCCTCGGTCCGGTTCTCGGTTCCGGGGAAGTACTCCTCGATGAACGACGAGGACAGGCCGACTGCCTCGAAGATCTGGGCGCCCTGGTAGCTCTCGACCGTCGAGATCCCCATCTTCGCCATCGTCTTCAGCAGGCCGTCCTCGACGGCGTTGACGTAGGCGTCGATGGCCGTCCGCAGGTCCGCGCCGTCCGGACCCGCGACGAGGTCCTCGATGGTCTGGTAGGCCAGGTACGGGTTGACCGCGCCCGCGCCATAGCCGATGAGGGTCGCGAAGTGATGCACCGCCCGCGGGTCACCGGATTCGACGACCAGGCCCACGTGGTTTCGCAGCCCGTTGCGGACGAGGTGGTGGTGGACGCCGCCGGTCGCCAGCAGGCTG
>CAZOWU010000029.1:0-14418 GCA_964583735.1 uncultured Halobacteriales archaeon
ACGGTGTCGCCGGTCTCGATGCGGACGCTCGCGTGGCCGAGCCGCTCGAACTGGACTCGCTCGTGTTCGACTGCCATGGTCACACCTCCGCTCGGCCGGGGCATATATTCCCCGCCGCTCACTCCGACAGCCGGCGGAACGCCGCCCAGGACTCGTCAGTTTCCGGCGGGTCGGCCGCCTCGCCGTCGATGGAGAGCCCCGAGCCCTCGCGGACCCGGCCGGCGACGGCAGCCGGAGTCCCCCGGTCCCGGAGTGTGTCGACGACCGCCGCGGCGTCGTCGGCGTCGACCGCGGTCAGCAGCGTGCCACAACTGGTGACGCGCCAGGGGTCGACGCCGACCGCGTCACACACCGGTTCGACACCCTCGGCGACCGGGACCGCCGCCGTGTCGAGGTCGATCCGCACGCCCGCACCGTCGGCCATCTCTGCCAGGCCGCCGACGACGCCTCCCTCGGTCGCGTCGTGCATCGCCGTCACGCGGCCGGCGTCGTGAGCGGCCAGGGCGTCGGCCACGCCCGCGATGTCGTCGACCCGCTCCTGTGCGGCCGCGACCGTCTCGGCCGGCAGGTCCAGTTCGTCGGGAAACAGCGTCGCGAACAGCCCAGTGACCTCTGCGGCGGGACCCGTCGAGACCACCAGCGCGTCACCGGGTCGTGCGCCGTCGGGTCGGACGACGTCGTCGGGGTCGCCGACCCCGATGGCCGTCGCTGCGCCGACCCAGGAACTCTCGACACCTGGGTAGTAGCCGGTGTGGCCCGAGACGACCGCCACGCCCAGTTCGCGGGCGTGTGCGTCGATCCCCCGCCAGACACCCGCGAAGGTCTCCTCCCCGAACGACTGCGGGAGAGTCAGGCTGAGCGTGACGTGGGACGGTGGGACCCCCGAAACCGCCACGTCGGCGAGGACGATGTCGAGTGCGAGCCGGCCGGCCCGCTCGCGGCCGAGTGCGGGCAGAACGGAGAGGGGGTCGGTCGCGGTGACGACGGCCTGCCCGCCGGCCTCGAAGACACCGAAGTCGACGCCGGCCTGCGGGCCGACAGCCACGTCGTCCCGGTCGGCACCCAGGCGTGGTGCGATGAGGCGCTCGAAGGTCTCGGCGTCGATCTTGCCGAGGCGGTCCTCGGTCACGCGCTCTCACCCTTGTCGACGACGGTCACGCGTCACCACCCCGGCCGACGACGGTGACACGCTCGGGGTCGACCCCCAGCGTGACGGTACCGTCTGGGGCCGTGTCACCGGTCGTCTTGACCAGCAGGGTCCGGTCACCCCACCGGCAGTGTAGCCGGTAGGCGTCGCCGAGGAACTCGCTGGTCTCGACGGTCGCCTCGAGTGTCGGCCCGGTCACACCGCTGGGGCCGACCGCGAGCGCTTCGGGTCGGACCGATAGCAACGTGTCCGTACCGGGGGTGACGTCCAGCCCCGGCAGCGCCAGCGTCCGCCCGTCGACGGTCACCCGCGGCGGGTCCCCCTGGCCGACCGTGGCCTCGAAGAGGTTGTTGTCGCCGACGAACTCCGCGACGAAGCGGGTCGCTGGCTCGCGGTAGACCGTCTCCGGGGCCCCGACCTGCTCGACGCGGCCGTCCGCGATGACGGCCACGCGGTCGCTGACCGCGAGCGCCTCGGCCTGGTCGTGGGTGACGTAGAGCGTCGTGATGCCGAGTTCCTGCTGGAGGGACCGGAGCACCACCCGGAGCCGCTCCCGGAGGCGGGCGTCGAGCGCCGACAGCGGCTCGTCGAGCAGGAGGACGTCTGGGCCGGACGCGAGCGCGCGAGCCAGGGCGACCCGCTGCTGTTGGCCCCCGGACAGCTCCCCGGGGTCGCGCTCGTCCATCCCCGCCATGTCGACGAGGTCGAGCAGTTCTGCGACGCGCTCGGCGGGTGACTCGTCGCCGGGCGGGTCCCGGTACCGGAGCCCGTAGGCGACGTTCTCCCGGACGGTCATGTGCGGGAACAGCGCGTAGTTCTGGAAGACGATGCCCACGTTGCGCTGCTCGGGTGGGCGGCCCGCCGCGTCCTCGCCGGCGATCTCGACGGTTCCGGCGTCGGGCGTCTCGAAGCCGGCGACCGTTCTGAGCGTCGTCGTCTTCCCACAGCCCGAGGGGCCGACCAGCGTGAAGAACTCCCCGTCGTCGACCGACAGCGAGACGTCCGCCAGCGCGGGGACGCCGCCGAAGGCCACCGAGACGTCCCGGAGGGTGACCCGGGTCACGGTTCCCACCGTCCGCCCAGGCGGTCGATCGCGACGAAACTCAGGCCGGTGACCGCGAGCAGGACCGTCCCCATCGCGGTCGCCGGCCCCAGGTTGGGACCGAGCGAGCGGTTCCCGACGTACCGTTCGAGCGCGACCGGCATGGTGTAGCTGTCGGTCCCCTCGGCGAGTAAGACCGTCGAATCGAACTCGCCGACGCTGATCGCGAAGGCAAACGCCGCCCCGGCGAGAACGGCGGTCGCGACCAGCCGGAGTTCGACGTCGAGCAGCGCCCGCAGCCGACTCGCCCCCAGCGAGCGGGCGGCGTCGTGGTACCGCGAGTCGAGACCGCCCAGCGCGGGCGCGACGTTGCGCGTCACGAACGGGTAGGCTGCGGCGGCGTGGGCGAAGACGACCGCGACAGGACCGGCCGCGGTCAGCCGGTAGCCGAACAGCACCGTCCCGAAGACCATCGTCTGGAGGAGTCCCAGACCGACGACGATCCCGCTGACCGCGAGCGGTGCGCTCAGCACTGCCTCGGCCAGCCGCGACCCCCGCCCACCGCGGGTCGCGACGACGGCGACGACGACCCCCATCGGGACCGCGAGCAGGAGCGTCCCGGCGCCGTACACCAGCGAGTTGATGACCGCCGGCAGCGGTCTGGCTGTCCCGGCGGCAGTCGAAGCCTGCTGGGCCAGCAGAAACTCGTAGTAAGCCGTAGTGAGCGAGCCGTCGGGTGCGGTGACGCTCTCCAGCAGCAGGCTGACCAGCGGCCCGAGAAAGACGACCGCGGCGACGACGCCGTAGCCGGCGAGTGCCAGCCGAACCGGGCTCCGGAGCGTCGCCCACCCGGTCGTGAGCGGCTTTCGCGGCAGGGGCTGGCCGGCGCCGGTCGTCGCGCGCTGGCGGGCCTCGTACCGGAGGTAGAGATACATCAGCACGAGCGAGACGAGCGTCTCGAGCGTCGCGAGGGTGGCCGCCTCGCTCAGGTCCAGTGCCTGCACGCGGGCGTAGACCCACACTTCGACGGTCGCCAGTTCGAGGCCGCCCAGTGCCAACACGATCGGGAACGACATGAACGTGAACACGAACGTCAGCAGCGCAGCCGTCAGGAGTGCGGGCCGGATGGCCGGAACCACCACGTCGAGAAACGCCCGCAGCGGCGGCGCACCCATTGCACGGGCGCTCTCGACCTGCCGGCGGTCGACCGACTCCCAGGCGGTCGCGACCAGCCGTATCACCAGTGGCGCGTTGTAGAAGGCGTGTGCGACGACGACCGCCTCGAGTGTGAAGACGACCTCGACCGGGCCGAGGCCGACGGCCCCGAGCACGTCGTTGAGCACGCCCGTCTGGCCGAACATGGCCAGAAAGCCCACCGCGACCAGGATCGACGGGAGCACGAACGGGACGATCGTCAGCGAGCGCAGCGTCTCGCGACCCCGGAAGTCGTACCGGGCGAGCACGTACGCGCCCGGGAGCCCGAGCGCGACGCTTGCGAGTGTCGAGAGCGCCGCCTGGTAGGCCGTGAAGCCAAAGAGGCCGAACTCGACCGGGGGAACTCCGGCGTCGACCCACGCCAAGACGCCGGCGGGGACACCGAGCGGGTCGACGAAGAGGTGGTGGGCAACACCAGTATAAAAGGGGTCCCCGAGCACCGACAGCAGTGGACCGGCCGTGAGCCGGCCGGCATCGAGGACGGCTCCAGCGAAGACGGTCGCGACGGGGTAGTAGAAGACGACCGCGATGACGACGAGCGTCCCCGCGACGGCCGCGGGCAGTGCCGCCCGCTCGACCCACCTGCTGTGTGCCATCCTGGCTTCAGTTCCCGACGACCCGACGGGCCCACGCGTCCGTCCACTCGTCGACGTTCCCCTGCAACTGGTCGTAGGTGAACGTGACCGCCTCCGGTGGCTCCTTTGCCAGCGCCGAGAACGTCTCGTCGAGCTGTGCGTCCGTGACCGCCGGGAACTGGACGTTGCGTTCGGCGACCTGTCCCTGGTGGTCGGGCTGGAGGACAAAGTCCATGAACAGCCGCGCCAGCGCGGGCCGGTCGGTGTCGGCAAAGCGAGCCATCGTCTCGGGATTGGCGTACCCCTGGTCCTCGATGAACCCGACCTGGTGGCGCGTCAGGTCAGCGTCGGCGCCGTAGAACACCTGGTCGGTCGAGTAGGAGACCACCATCGGGGCCTCCTCGTTCGTGTAGGCACTGTAGGCCGGCTGCCAGTCGTCGAGGATGGTGACCCCGTTGTCGACCAGCGAGTCCCAGTAGTCGAGGTAACCGTCCTCCCCCTTTGCATCGATCGTCCACAGCAGGAACGCCTGCCCCGGGTCCGATTGCTGGGCGTTCTGGGTGATGAGCGCGTCCTCGTAGGCGGGGTCGAGCAGGTCGTCGAAGGTCTCGGGCGCCTCGATTGCGCTCTCGTCGTAGACCAGGCTGATGTAGCCAGTGTCGTACGGAACGGCTCGCCCCTCGGGGTCGATCTCGAGGGCGGGATTGACTGCGTCGGCCCGGTCGAGGGCGTCCCGGCTGTGCATGAACAGCGAGTCCTCGAGCTGTCCGTCTGCGCGAACCAGGTCGTCCGTGTTGACCCCGACGTACAGGTCCGCGTCGACCGACGCCCCCGACTGCTTGCGCTGGATGTACTGGTTGACGCCGTTCGACGGCGTGGTGAACTCGACGGTGACGCCGGGGTACTCGTCCTCGAACGCCGACTTCAGGTAGGTGCCGGCGGCCCCCTCGCCGGTGAACGAGTCGTATGTCGCGACCCGCAGCGCGCCGCTTGGCGTCCCGTCGACGGTCTCCCGCGGAGTCGACGTGGTCCCACCATCGGTCTCCTGTGGAGTCGACGTGGTCCCACCGCCGGTCTCCTGTGGAGTCGACGTGGTCTCGTCCTCGGTCGGTGTCGCTGCACAGCCCGCGAGCGCGGCGAGCGACCCCGCACCCGCTGCCCTCAGGAAGGTTCGTCGCCTCATCACCCGGTGGTCACACGCAGTGGTAATAAGTGGCTCGCAACGGGGACGACGCCGACGGCGCTGTGGCCGGTCCAAGCGTGCCACGCCGACAAAATATTTATATAGAACCGCAAACAATCAACATAATACGTATGCCGACAGACACCGACACCCTGCGTGACCTGTTTCTCGGCGTGACCGGCGAGGAAGGGGTGACGGAGACCCAGCAAGAGGGGCCGTCCCACGACCCCATCGAGGGCCCCGAGACCGCCATGGCGGAGGTTTCGGACCTCGTGTGGCGCGACGGCCTCGAGGACGCGGTCGCGGGCGCGGAGACCGCCGCGAGCGCCAGCGCCGATAGCTAACCGGTCGGGCTGTCCCGGCCGTTTGCGTTCCCGCTCGTTGCCCGGGTCTCGGGAATAATTTTTTGTGACAGACCCCCACATACAGTCTATGGAGTACTTCGACGGGCAACCACTCTCGCACACGGGGGACCTGCCGGCGATGGCGGCAGACAGGTACGGGGAGAAGACAGCGGTCACGTTCCGGGGCGAACAGACGAGTTTCGCCGAACTCGACGCCGCCGCCGACCGGGTGGCGAACCTGCTGGTCGAGGCGAGCGTCGAACCCGGCGAGCGAGTGGGGCTGTTCATCCCGACGACAGACTGGTTCCCGAAAGTGTACTTCGGGGCGATGCGGGCGGGAGCGATCCCGGTCCCGCTGAACCTCCGGATGGACCCCGAGACGCTCGGGTTCGTCATCGACGACGCCGACATCGACGTCCTCTTTGGCTCGGTCTGGCTGGCCGACGAGGCCGAGGAACTGGCGGCAGCGACCGGCATCGGGACGACGTACATCCCCGGCGGCTCCGGCGAGGGGGTCGTCGACTACGTCGAGGCCATCGACGGCGTCGACGACAGTTTCGACCGCGAGGCCGCGGGCGTCGACCGGGCGTTCGACGACGTCGCCGTCCAGCCCTACACTAGCGGTACGACAGGCCGGCCGAAGGGCGTCGAGCTGACCCACGAAAACCTGCTGTCGACCATCGAGGCCCTCGACAAGGGGGGGCTGTCGGTCGACCCCGAAGACACCTTCCTCGTCGTCCTTCCCCTCTTTCACATCTACGGGCTGAACGGGATGATGGGGACCTGTCTCTACAGCGGCGCCGAGATGGTCTTCCACGCCGAGCCCGACGCCGCCGCGATGCTCGAGGACTTCGGCGCACAGGAGGTCACCTTCTTCGCCGGCGTCCCGGCGCTGTTCACCGAGCTGTTCCGGGAGTACCGTGAGAACGAGGACGAGTACGACGTCTCGTCGCTGGAGTACACCTTCTGTGGGGCCGCCCCGCTGGCTGACTCCACCCGGCGGGCGATCATGGACGCCTGGGACGTCCCGATGACCGAGGGCTGGGGGATGACCGAGACCGCCCCCGCGGGCACAATAGAGCCCGGCCACGGCGTGGCCAAGGCGGCGGGCTCGGTCGGCCCGACGCTCGACTGCGTGGAGATCAAGCTCGTCGACCCGGCGACCGGCGAGACGAAGGTGACCACCGACCAGCTCGAACCGGTCCCCGACGAGGAGATCGACTTCGAGGACGAGGACGCCGTCACCGGCGAGATCGCCATCCGCGGCCCGAACGTCTTCGAAGGCTACTACAACCGGCCGGAGAAGACCCGCTCGGTCTTCGACGACGACGGCTACTTCCACACCAAGGACATCGCCAGCGTCGACGAGGACGGCTACTTCTGGATCGTCGACCGCGCCGACGACATGATCATCGCGGGCGGGGAGAACATCTACCCCGCGGAGGTCGAGGACGCCCTCTACGAACACCCCGCGGTCGCCGAGGCGGCGGTCGTCGCCGCACCGCACGAGGTAAAGGGCGAGGCACCGGTCGCCTACGCTGTTCTCGAGGAGGGGGCGGAGGTCTCCGAGCGCGAACTCCGGGAGTTCAGCCTCGACCACGTCGCCACCTACGCCCACCCTCGGCGGGTCTTCTTCGTCGACGAACTCCCCCGGAGTGCCACCCAGAAGGTCCAGCGCTACAAGCTCGAGGACGATATCGAGGGGCGGCTGGACGGCCCCCTGGAGCCCACCGAGGAGGAACTGTGAGGACCCCCGGGACCCACGCGATACAACTGTGAGGGTGTGTGATACCCACACATTGAAGACCACCAGGGCGCATCACCGCACCGTGCACACCGAACGCTCTCCGACCGCGACCAGGGAACGCCGCCGGACCGCGAGTGAAAAACGCCCCGGGACCGTGACCGAGGACCGCCCTCGGACCGAACCTGCCGCGGGCCGGCGCTGGGGTCCGACCCCGGCTCCGAGGTGGTGACAGCCGTGGAGATCCGCGTCGACACGGCCCCGGACGAGGAGACGGCCCGCGTCATCGCCACGGCGGTCGCCGAACACCTCGGCCGGCCGGTCGAGGTCGTGGCCGACGACGGTGGCCACGTCGCCGCCGACGACGACGAGTGGACGGATGCGGGCGCGGTCGTCACCGACCGCGAGGACCGCCTCCGCGAGGAGGTCGCGGCGATACTGGAGGGCGGCCCCGAACGCGGTCACGAGAAGGTCGAGGAGCTTGGCAAGCTGTTCGCCCGGGACCGCCTGGACCTGATCTTCGACGAGATCACCTACGAGGACGGTACCTTTGCCCGCCACGACGGCGAGGACCTGGCCGCCGACGGGCTGATCACGGGCGTCGGCCACATCGACGGCCGCCGCGTGTTCTTCTCGGCGAACGACTACACGGTCAAGGCGGGCTCGTTGGGCCAGATGGGCGTCGAGAAGGAGATCCGGCTGGCCGAACGGGCCGCGGAGGCCGGTGCCCCCATCCTCCGGCTGATCGACTCCACCGGCGCCCGGCTCGATGCCGACGAGCGCGGGGAAGGCTCCACCCACATGGGCCGCTACCGCGGCGGGCGGATGTTCTTCAACCAGTGTATCCACTCCGGCCAGGTCCCCCAGATCGGCGTGCTCTACGGCCCGGACATCGCCGGCTCCGCGTACACGCCGGTCTTCTGTGACTTCCTGGTGATGGTCGAGGAGATCTCCGGGATGGCCATCGCCTCCCCCCGCATCGTCAACGCGATGATCGGGGAGGACATCGATATGCAGGAGCTGGGCGGTCCGGAGGTCCACGCTACCGAGAGCGGCAGTGCCGACCTCGTCGTCCCCGACGAGGAGGCCGCGGCCGACGCGGTGCGGGACCTGCTCTCCTATCTCCCCCAGAACCACGCCGCCGACCTGCCCGCCAGCGAGCCCGCCCCGCCACAGGCCAACCCAAAGGGACTCGATGCTGTCATCCCCGACGAGCCGAACGCGGCCTACGACGTCCACGACGTCGTCGCGCGCGTGGTCGACCGGGACTCGTTTTTCGAGCTCAAGCCCCGCTTTGGCCCCGAGGTCGTCACCGGCTTCGCGCACATGGGCGGCCGGCCGGTGGGCGTGGTCGCAAACCAGCCTACCGAGAAAAGCGGCGCCATCTTCCCCGACGCCGCGGAGAAGGCCGCCGAGTTCGTCTGGATCTGTGACGCGTACGGGGTCCCGCTGGTCTATCTCTGTGACACGCCGGGGTTCATGGTCGGCTCGAAGGTCGAACGCGAGGGCATTCTCCAGCGCGGCCGCAAGTTCATCTACGCCACCTCGAACGCCCAGGTACCGAAGTTCTGTGTCATCACCCGCAAGGCCTACGGCGCGGGGATCTACGCGATGTGTGGCCCGGCCTTCGGCGCCGACGCCACGCTCGCGCTCCCCTCCGCGGAGATCTCGGTGATGGGGCCGGACGCCGCCGTCCACGCCCTCTTCGGTGGACAGATGGCCGACATGGACCCCGAGGAACGGGCGGCCTTTGTCGAGGACGTGAAAGCGGAGTTCGACGAGCGCATCGACATCCGCAAGCAGGCCGCCCGGATGCAAGTCGACGAACTCCTCCCCGCCGGAGACCTGCGCGAGCAGCTGCTCCACCGGCTCGACGCCTTCGCCGACAAGCGCCGCACCGAGCGGGACCGCCATCACGGCACCGTCCTGTTCTGACCCGGCGCCCGCTCGCTCCCGGTCCGGGTGTGTGCGTGCTCGCCCGAGTCGCCCTCACCCGTTCCGTGTCCTGTCGTCCCGGTCCCTGGCTTTGCCGTCCGCGACACCTGCCCCACCACGCCCCTCGCCGGCGGCGAACCGCTCTGCGCCCGCCTCGGCGGTCTCTAACGCCCGGCGGCCGTGCCAGGCCTCGACTTTCAGTCCCTGCTGGAGTTCCTGGCCGAGCCCGTCGTAGACGGCGGCGCGGTCGGTCCGGACGGTCTGCTGGGGGAACTCCGCGATGGTCTTCCCGAGGTCGACCGCCGCCTCGAGAGCGTCGCCGTCCGCGACCACGCGGTTGGCCAGCCCCCACTCCTTTGCCTCGGCCGCCTCGACGGGCCGGCCGGTGAGGATCATGTCCAGTGCCCGCCCCTGGCCGACGATGCGGGGGAGTCGCTGTGTGCCGCCGTCGACCAGCGGCACGCCGAAGCGCCGTTCGAAGCAGCCGAAGACTGCCGACTCGCTCGCGACCCGGAGGTCACACCACAGCGCCATCTCCAGCCCGCCGGCCACACAGTGACCCTCGACGGCGGCGATAGTCGGCTTCGAGACGGCCATCCGGGAGAAGCCCAGCCACCCCTCCTCGCGGTCCTCCAGGTCCATCTTCTTCAGGTCCGCACCGGCCGAGAAGGTGTCCTCGTCGCCGGTCAGCACGCCCACCGCCGCGTCCCCGTCGTCGTCGAACCGTTTCCAGGCCTCTTGGAGCCCGCGCGCGGTCTCGTTGTCGATGGCGTGTTTTGCCGCCGGGCGGTCGATGCCGATGACGGCTACCGGGCCGTCGCGGTCGTAGGTGACCATGGCCGCGGGCTTCGCGGGGCCGGTACATCGGCCTTCGGGTGGACCTGTCCGGTGGCGCGGGAACGGGGACCGCTACGGGAGCCCGCCCTGCAGCCGCTCGACGTCCTCGGCGGCGTGGCCACAGAAGACGTCGGCGCCGGTCCGCCGCTGGAGTTCCTGCACCCGCCGGAGGCTCTCGCGCCAGTGGTGTTTGCTCCAGAGCAGGCCGCCGCCCATCGGGATCCCCTTCTCGTAGTTGACCCGCTCGTCGGCCTGGTCGCCGATGAACAGTGCCGTCCCGTAGCCGTCGACGTCGACACGCATCCCCACGAGCCCGGGCGTGTGACCCGGGAGGTGCAGGAACTCGACCCCCTCGAAGTGAGTCTCGTCGCCGTGGACGACCCGCCAGTTCAGGTCGTGGTCGAAGTCGCCGAGCACGTAGCCGGCCGACCCTTCGTCGGTCTTGGCGGAGTAGTAGGCGTACTTGAGCTCCTCCTCGTGGACGTAGACGGGGACGTCGGTGCCCGCAAAGCGGTGGAGACTGCCCGCGTGGTCGAGGTGGAGATGCGACTGGACGACACAGTCGATGTCCCCGACGGCGTAGCCGGCGTCGTCGAGCGCCGTCGGGAGGTCCCGCTCGGCGGCGTCGACGTGCTCGAAGGCCTCGTACAGCGCCGCGGGCCAGTGGCCGTCGCCGGCCGCGGGGTGTGTGCCGGTGTCCCAGAGTATCGTCGCCTCGGGGTGGTCGACAACGAGGTTGTAGACCTTCCCGGCGATGCGCCTGGCGTCGGGGTTTGGCTCCGAGGCGGTGGCGACGGTGGCGTGCTCGATGGCGTAGTTCTCGTCGAGGTGGATGGTGCCCCTGTCGACGGGTGTGACGGTGGCATCGACCATGCGGGCTCGAGAGCCGGTCGCGACATAAATCGCCCGCCGGCGCGAACGGGGCTACAGGGCCGGCACGGCCAGGACCGGGGCGCCGCCGGGACCGGGATTTATGAGACGTGGTGACGAACCTCAAGGGGATGGACCTGCTCTCGGACCCCTACAAGCGTCGGTGGTTCGGCTGGGGGCTGCTCGTCTCGGCGTTTTTCCTCGTGAGCCTCCACCGGACGTCGACCGCCGTGCTCTCCGAACAGCTGATGCGGGCCTTCGACACGAGTGCGACCAGTCTCGGGCTACTGCACTCCTCGTTTTTCTACCTGTACGCGCTGTTGCAGGTGCCGGCGGGGCTGTTGACCGACCGGTTCGGCGCGCGCGCGATCGCCGCCAGTGGAACGGGGCTGATGAGCGCCGGCGCCATCGCGTTCGGCGTGGCGACCACCTACCTCGTTGCCTTCCTCGGCCGGCTCTGTGTCGGGTTCGGGGCGAGTGTCCTCTTTATCGCGGCGCTCCGGTACTGTGCGAACTGGTACCGCCCTGACGAGTTCGGGACGATGACCGGTGTCACCTTCACCGTCGGCATCTTCGGCGGGTTAGCCGCGACCACGCCGCTGGCGGTCGCTATCTCCACCGTCGGCTGGCGCGGGACGGTCGTCGGGCTCGGGGTCGCGGGACTGGCCATCGCCGTTGGCGTCGTTTTCCTCTCACAGGACACCCCACAGGCGGCGGGGTTGGAGCCGATCCAGAACGTCCCCGACCGCCCGGAGGTCACCAGGAGCGACCTGAAGCGGTACGTCAAGAACGCCGTCAGCGAGGCGGAGACGTGGCTACTCGGGGTCATGCTCTTTTTCATGACCGGCATCGGCATCACGGTCTTCGGCCTGTGGGGGATCCCCTACCTCGTCCAGACCTACGACATCTCCGTGACGGAGGCGTCGGTCTACCTGCTTGTGGGGAACATTGGCGGCATGGTCGGGCCGACGCTCTTTGGCTGGCTCTCCGACAAGGTCGGCCGCCGCGCGGAGTTCATCGTCCTCTCGGCAGTGATGTTCATGCTGACCTGGGCGGTCTTCGCGGTCTTCGGGTCGATCCCGCTGTTGCTGGTGGGCGCGGTCTTCCTCTTCTCGCGGGTGCTCCGCGGCGGGATCCCGCTCGCCTACACCGTCATGAAGGAGCGGCATCCCGAGGCCGCAAGCGGGACGGTTATCGGTCTCGTCAACAGCATGGGCTGGCTCGGCGCGGCCGTGTTCCCGGTCGTGCTCGGTGCGGCGCTGGACGCCTACTGGACCGGTGAGACTGTCAACGGCACCCGCGTCTACTCCGCCTTCGGCTACCGGATCGCCTTCGCTATCGCCGTCGCCGCGGGGCTGCTGGCCTCCATCTGTGCCCTCCTGCTCTACCTCCGGGTCCGCAAGGAACGGACAGCCGACGGCGTCGAGCCGGCCGCCGAGAGCCCGACCGACTGACGACACCTTCTTGCCGGCCGCACCCGGACCGACGGGCGATGAAATACTACGAGGACATCGAGCTCGGGGAGACCCACGAGTTCGGCGAGTACCAGGTCACCAAAGCGGAGATAATCGAGTTCGCGTCGAAGTACGACCCCCAGCCGTTCCACACCGACGAAGCGGCCGCGAAGGAGTCGGCCTTCGGCGAACTCATCGCCTCTGGGTGGCACACCGCTGCCATCTGCATGCGGCTGATCGTCGATGGCGAACTCGACGACCGCGCCAGTATGGGCGCCCGCGGTGTGGACGAACTCCGCTGGAAACAGCCGGTCAAACCCGGCGACACGCTGCACCTCCGCACGGAGGTCGTCGACAAGCGCAGCTCGGAGAGTGACCCCCGGCGGGGCTACGTCGACACGCGGATGCAGGGGGTCAACCAGGACGGCGACGTCGTCATCTCCTGGGTTGGCCTCGGGATGATAGCGCTCCGCGAGCCCGACGCCGATACCGAGTCGGCCGAGTGAGCGGTGCGCGGACGCGGGCACGTTCGCCGCCGGTATCCAGGGGCTTTTGATGGCTCCCGCCAACCTCTGGGTATGGCACGCGTCCCGCTGTTGGAGGCCGAGGATATCGACGAGGAGTACCGCTACCTGTTCACCGAGAACGACGTCGGCGAGGCCGACATCTTCCGCGGCATGGCGAACGCCCCAAAGCAGCTGCAGTGGTATCTCCGCTACTCCACGCGGCTGTGGGAGGTGCTTCCCGAGCGCGAACGCGAGGTGGTCATCCTCGCCGCCGCGCGCGCACTCGAACACGAGTACGAGTGGCACCAGCACGTCCGACTGGGCCGGGAAGCCGGCGTGACAGACGCGGAGATAAACGCCATCAGCACGGGCCACCTGGAGGACCTCGAGGAGCGTGACACCGTGCTGGCGGCCTACGCCCACGGCGTGACCCACGGCGACCCCCGGGACGCCGAGTACGACCGCCTCGTCGAGCACTACGACGAGGGGACGGCGGTGGGCGTGGCGATGCTCGCTAGCCACTACGTCGCGACCGCCCGGACGCTGGACGCGATGGGGATCGAGCCCGACGACTTCGTCGGCTGGAGGGTCGACCCGGAGCAGGGGGTGTCATAGAACGACTCACAGAGGGTGTTTCCATCCACACTCGGGTGAATCGAGCGTTAGAGACAGCGGAGCGCCGTACGACTTCGGTCAGCATCCTGCCCAGCCCCCGTCAAGAACTGCGTGCGGTATCTCGAGTTCCCGGCCACCAGTTGTCGGCAGGGGACAGATACCGACCGAAGGTCGCTGGGTACTTACTCTCGCGCCGCATGTTCTCGAACGAATGGTAACGTATGACACGGAACTTACTCACCGATGCCGCCGACGAGGTTGACACGGCGAAAGAGGCGACTCCCGACCCGGAGGCCCGTAACCGCCTGGAAACGCTTGGCACCCAACTGCGGTCACAGGCCAACCGGAATGCGACACCAGCACTCGGCGCACTCGACCGGATTCACGTGAAACTCCGAAACATCGAAGGCCAAACCGACGAACCGGCGGTCACAGAGGCGATCGAGCGCGCTCGTGAAGATATCCTGGCGTTCCTCGAAACACTCGACGACCGAGGGATGAAACAACACGGATGGACAGGAAACAACGGATGACCTGCCCCGATACTCCCGTGTACGCGCGCTCTACAGAAAAAGCAGGCCGAGTGCCTCGGGGCTTAATGACCTCGGCACGATCTGAAAGCTAATTCTCAATTCTGGAGGTGAGAGGCTGCTATTCGCATTTCTCAAGAAGAGCGAGAGGATGGATCGGTGGTTTATGAATGGGTGGTTTGAACGTACGTATCAAGACGTCTCTTGGCCGAATTCGATCCCTGGTGAGTCAGCTGACAAGGAGTTTATTAGACTGAAGGTACTCCTAAAACGCCGTCAAACCGTCGTATACTTGGTTCAAAGCTCTCTTAGCCCGTTATTTTCTTGTCACGCATTAGCTTTCAAACCTTCTCTGAGCCATTATATTCCCCTCGACACCCGGCAACGGGAGTGGAGCAATGACTTCTTCCGCTACGTCTTT
>CAZOWU010000030.1:0-14044 GCA_964583735.1 uncultured Halobacteriales archaeon
GTGTCATAGAACGGTTACCACACGAACGGGCAGAGTGAACGCTGATAGTGATTGCTGTGACTCGTTACCGCCGGGCGGTCACAGATCGGCCGAGTCGCCTCTCAAGACACCGATATTCCCACAGGATGCCGAAAATAATCACAGCAATCACTATGAGGTGGAATGAGTTCAGCGACCCAGCGAGATGAGCCTTCGTAGAGTCGTTCTTCACTGTCGTGGAGACAGAGACGATAGCGTTGTTCAGGCAGCTCTGCTTCGAGTTTTCCGAAGAGTTCGACGTGTTCGCTCCGGCGAAAACGGGGCGAACGTGGGACCACGAACCACCCCAGAGGTTCTACGAGGACAGGTGAGTGGCTGCACCCGGCAGCCACCCCGCCCGGTCTTCACTGCCGCGGGGGGGCGGCACACCCGTCAGAGGCTCTCCAGATGGTCACCGAGTTCGGCAGGCTCGACGTCGCCCGCCATCTTGGTGTGGGGGACGTCGAGCAGGCCGTGCTCGTCCATCCGGTCCTCGAGCCCGGCCGGAACGGGGTTCAAACCCGACAGCTGACTCTTCCAGCCCCGTTCCCGAGCCTCGGTGAGGTAGTCGGCGTAGTTCGACTCCTCGTCGTACGTCTCGGGGAAGTCCTTCCACCCGTACCCGAACATGATCTGTGTCGGGACCTGCTCCTGTGCGACGCCGTCCATCATCCGGTAGTAGATGTCCGAGGTCATCGGTGGCATCTCCCAGAGGTCCAGTTCATCACAGAAGTAGTCGTAGGTCCCGGTCGCGCGCAGGAACGGGATCAACATCCCAACGTAGTACGTCCAGGCGCCGTTGAGGATCTTCTGTCGTCGGGGGAGCCCGGCCGTCCGTTTGTACCACTCCGTGATGGCGTCGTTGGCGCGGCTCGTCAGGTCCGGCAGGTCAGCGTCGATGTCGGCGGTTTCCAGGTCCTCTCGCGGGTATCCGCCCGGCTCGTACTGGTCGTCCCGGATGAAGACCGCCCCCGATTCGACGGCCGAGAGATAGTCGGCAGGGGCAGTAAACGCCGTCAGCGGCACACGAACCTCCTGGAGGCCCATCTCCGCCGGGTCGACAACCATGGCCACGGTCAGTCCGTAGGGGAGGTCGCGGCTGGCGGCGATGTCGTTCCAGGGCAGGAACGGCCGGTTGAGCAGGATATCGCGGAGGATCAGCGGTTTGCCGTCGTCGACGAGATACGGGCCGTTGTCGATCAGCCCGACCCGGTTGTCGTAGTGCATCAGGAAAGAGAGCGTCTCCGTGGCGGCGTTGAACTGCCGGAAGTTCCGTTTGGTCGCGCCGTCGAGGTCGACCAGGTTGTCCTGCACGAACTCGACGGTCTCCTCGGCTTTGGTCTGGAGCGCGTAGCGGTTCTGGCTCGAGTAGAGATGCCCCTTCTCGCCGAGACAGGCGTACTGCACCGCAGCGCCCATCGTCAGGTCGACCTTGGACTGTTGAGCGAACACCGGGTCCTGCGGGTCGACGAGGTCCAGCACGTCCATCCCGATGGCGCCGCCGCCGGGAACGCCGATGTACACCCAGCCGAGCAGGGAGGTGAGGCCGGTCGTGAGTTCGGTCCGGGACTGGCGACAGACCTCCAGTATCCCGTTGAGGCCGACCGTGTCGATGAACAGCTTGAAGAACTCCGGCCACCGCTCCATCGCCCAGCAGAAACTGAGGAACTCGTACTCCTGGCGGGGGATGATCTCGGACTCGCCCTCCGTGGCCCGGAGCGCGAGGGTGTCGTAGACGTTCCAGCCGTGGTAGTTCTGGAGGTCCGTGAACTCCTCGCGAGTGAGCCCGCGTTCGAGGTGGTCGCGGCTGAAACTGCCGTCAAGCAGGTCCGTCGTGAGCCATTCGCGGACGTCGCGCTCCCCGGAGATGCCACCCCAGATCGGCTCGTCGCCGTAGATCTTCCGTGGCCGGTCCCACGCGATTTCGTCGTTGAACTGCATCCCTTCGGCGTCGGGCTCGTACTGCCTGAGGTAGTCGTAATCGGCGAACTCGTCGCGGCGTCGTGCGACCTCGTCGACGATATCCCCGGCCGACATCAGCCGTCACCCCCGTGACCACCACCGTCCCCACAGACGGCGTCGTCTGTCGACCCCACAACCGCTCTCCCGGGCCCGCCGGTCGGCCCCGGCAGCGTGGCAGGCTCCGTCTCCGTACACGCACACTCGTAGCTGTTTTCGCTCATGGATTGTACCGTGGTGCATGTCAACGCTCTGCATGCACTACTGACAGATGTTATCAGAAACATCATAAAACAATTACCATCGTTCACGGGCTGCTGTGGGGTGAATTCCGGGTCACCTCGACAAATATCGGTCGGACGGACGCTGGCAGGTACCACCGACGGGTCGTCACACGCACCTGCCTACTGTCTCAGGTGGCGTGCGATGACCTTCTTCTGAATCTCGGACGTTCCCTCGTAGATGGTCGTGATCTTCGCGTCGCGGTAGTAACGCTCGACGTCAAAGTCCTTGGTGTAGCCGTAGCCGCCGTGGACCTGGACGGCGTCCTCGGCGACGTCGACGGCCGTCTCGCTGGCGAAGTACTTCGCCATGCTCGCGGACTTGGGGTCGACGTCGCCCTCGTTTTTCCGGGCGGCATCCCGGGTGAGCAGGCGCGCAGCCTGAACGTCGGTCTGCATGTCCGCCAGCTTCTGGGCGATGGCCTGGTGGTCGATGATCCGCTCGCCGAACTGCTCGCGCTCGCTGGCGTAGGCGACGGCGTCGTCCAGCGCGGCCTGAGCCAGCCCGACGGCCTGGCTCGCGATGGCGACCCGCCCCCCGGTCAGGATCGAGAAGGCAGCCTTTAGCCCCGCGCCCACCTCGGTCAGGCGGTTCTCCGCGGGAATACGCGCATCCTCGAAGACGAGCGTGGTGGTGTCGCTGGCCCGTAGCCCCATCTTGTCCTCCCGGGGGCCGACCTCCAGCCCGTCGATGTCCTTCGGGACGAGAAACTGCGTGACGGTGTCGGGGTCGTTCCGGTCAGTCTTCGCAAAGAGGATGACGACACCCGCGCGCTCGCCGTTGGTGGTCCACTGTTTGGTGCCATTCAAGACGTACTCGTCGCCGTCCCGGCGGGCCTCGGTGGACAGCTCCGCAGGGTTCGAGCCGGCGTGTGGTTCCGAGAGCGCGAACGCTCCCACCGGACGCCCGTCGCGCATCTCCGTGAGCCACCGTCCCTTCTGGTCGGCGGTCCCGAACTGGCTGATGCAGGAGGTCGCCAGACAGTGTACGGAGAGGGCGGTGGCGAGTGCGAGGTGGCCGTAGGCGAGTTCCTCGTTGACGACGCTGTAGGTGAGCATGTCGGCGTCGAAGCCCCCGTACGCCTCGGGGACGGTCATGCTCGTCAGGTCGAGTTCGGCCAGCCCGTCCCAGACGTCTTCGGGGAACTCTTCGCGCTCCTCGGCCTCGCTCGCGACGGGCGAGACTTCCTCCTCGACGAACTCCCGGACGGTGTCCCGCACCATTTGCTGTTCGCTCGTGAGTTCCATGCCGGCTTCTCGGCACGCCAGCCGTAAGTACGGTTCCGTCTCACACACCGGGCGCACGTCCGTCACCGCTAGCCACCCGGGAACCTATGCTGCTGGCGGCCCACCCCAACGTATGCACAGACGCGCGCTGCTCGCTGCGGTCGGCACCGCGGCCGCGACGGGACTGGCCGGCTGTGGCGGCGGGTCCCCCGACGGGTCAGGCGAGACAGACAATCCTCCAGAGACAACGGCGGCTACCGACACCGCGACACCTACCGATACCGCAACCGCGACGCCCGATGCAGCGACACCGACCGACACCGCGGCCGCAACGCGCACCGATACCGCGGCAGCGACGGACGCGGGCGACGTCGCACAGACCGTCGCGGTCGGTCCGGAGTTCGAACTCAGGTTCGCCCCCGCAGACTTCGAGGTCACGGCGGGGGGGACCGTCCGGTGGGTGTGGGAGAGCAGCGGACACAACGTGGTCGCGGCGTCGACCCCGGGGGGCAGCGACTGGTCGGGGACGCCCGACGGAACCGACCGGACCTTCGACGAGGGGTACGTCTACGAGTACACGTTCGAGGCGACAGGCACCTACGAGTACTACTGCAACCCCCACCGCGGCAACGGCATGACCGGCTCGTTCACTGTCGTCGAGGGGTGAGCGACCGCCGCCGGGCGTGGTCGGCGCGTCGGCACGTCGCGCGGAATACGAACGGCTTAAATGGCGAGCGTGGCTGGTTAAAAGTAATTCTGGAGGGTCGAGGATGTCCGACTACGACCGCGCCGACACGGGAGAGATCGCCGATGCTGGCGAGCAGACGCTGCGGACTCCTATCGTCGCAGTACTCGGACACGTCGACCACGGCAAGACCAGCCTGCTGGACAAGATCCGCGGCTCGGCCGTCAGCGAGGGTGAGGCCGGCGCGATCACCCAGCACATCGGTGCGACCGCCGTTCCCCTCGACGTGATCTCGGAGATCGCGGGCGACCTGGTCGACCCGACGGACTTCGACCTGCCGGGGTTGCTCTTCATCGACACGCCCGGCCACCACGCCTTCTCGACGCTACGCGCCCGCGGCGGCGCGCTCGCCGACATCGCTATCCTCGTCGTCGATGTCAACGACGGCTTCCAGCCACAGACCCACGAGGCCGTCGACATCCTGAAGCGGACCCAGACGCCCTTCGTCGTCGCGGCCAACAAGGTCGACACCGTCCCAGGGTGGCGCGCCGAGACCGACCGCCCCTCGAAGGTCGCTATCGACGCCCAGTCCGACCGGGTGGAGAGCGACCTCAACGAGTCGCTGTACGAGATCATCGGCCAGCTCTCGGACGCCGACTTCTCCGCGGACATGTACTGGCGCGTGCAGGACTTCCAAGCCAACGTCGGCGTCGTCCCCGCTTCCGCGGAGACCGGTGAGGGTGTCCCCGACCTGCTGACGGTGCTGATGGGGCTGTCCCAGCGCTACATGAAAGCGGAGATGGCCATCGACGCGACCGGCCCGGGCGCGGGCACCGTCCTCGAAGTGACCGACACCCAGGGCTTCGGGACGACCGTCGACGTCGTGGTCTACGACGGGACGGTCCGCGCCGACGACACCATCGTCGTCGGGGGGACCGACGACACGATCGTCACGGACGTGCGCGCGCTGCTCCAGCCCAAGCCGCTCTCGGAGATCCGCACCGAGGAGGCCTTCGAGCAGGTCGACGAGGTCGTAGCCGCCGACGGAATAAAGATTGCCGCGCCGGACCTCGACAGCGCGATCGCCGGCGCGCCGGTCCGCGTGGTCCGGGACCGCCCGGTCGAGGACGTCATCGCCGAGGTACAGGCCGAACTCGCCGAGGTCGAGGTGTCGACGACCGAAGAGGGGATCACGGTCAAGGCGGACACGCTCGGCAGCCTGGAGGCCATCGCCGGCACGCTGGAGGACGCGGAGATCCCGGTCATGCAGGCCGAGGTGGGCGACGTCGCTCCCCGCGACGTCCGGATGGCGGGGACCGCCGGCGAACCCGAACACCGCGCGATCCTCGGGTTCAACGTCGACGTGCTCGAGGACGCCCGCGACCTCGCCGAGCAGGAGGACGTCGAGTTGTTCGAACACGACGTCATCTACCGGCTCGTCGAGGGGTACGAGGACCACGTCGAGACCATCGAGCAGGCCCAGCAACAGCAGGTGCTCGAGAACATCACCCGGCCGGCCCGCTTCGCGGTACTCGACGACCACACGTTCCGGCAGTCGGACCCTGCGGTGGTCGGCGTCGAAGTTCGCGGCGGGCTGTTGGGGCGCAACGTCGCCGTGGTGAAGTGGGAGGGCGACGAGCCCGAGCGGGTCGGGACGCTCAAATCGATCCAGGACGAGGGCGAGGACGTCGACGAGCTCCGGACCGGTGAGCGCGCCGCGGTCTCTATCGACGGCCCCACCGTCGGCCGCGGCATCCAAGAGGGCGACGACCTCTGGGTCGAGATCCCGGAGAAACACGCCAAGATACTCGAACAGGAACTCGCCGAGGACATCTCCGCCGACGAGCGCGAAACCCTCTCGATGTACCTCGAGAAACACCGCAACCGAGACCCCTTCTGGGGGAAGTAACGCGACTGTCTCCGGTTCCGACCGAGTCACTGCCCCGTGGTCCCGGCCGTGCCACACTGGTCCAGGATGGCCTCGACCGACAGGTATCGCGCCGCGTGAGCCACATAGTAATAATATTTAATTAGGCGGCGAACGACAGTCGAGGCGTGTCACGGTTCTCCCGGTACGACCTGTTGCTCGCCGCGGTCGCGCTCCCGATGGCACTGGCGGGAGCTGCGGGTGTGTTCACGTCGCTGGCGATGTCGACAGCGCTGGCGGCGGGGAGCCTGCCGGCCGGTGGGACCGTCGGCTACGCGCTGTTCGTCGCGGCGCCGACGGCGGAGCCGGATGGCTGAGATTATTTGGCGGTCGGGGTCGGGTCGTCGGGCATCGCCCGTTTGACCTGGAGGGCGGCGCTGGCGGCGAGCCCGCGGGCTAATTCGTCGCGGTCGGTGTCGACGACGCCGTCGCCGTCGAGTTCGTAGTCGGCGCTGACGACGGAGCCGACCGGCGGGCGGACCGCGACCGTTGCCCGCGGGCCTTCCGCACCCTGTCGGAGTTCCGAGCCAACGACGAACTCCCCGGGGAGGAGGTTGCGAGTCCTGGTGGCGACGCTTGCCAGGTCCTGCCGGACGGTCCGGCGCTGGCTTGCCGTCAGCTCGAGCGGCGAGTTGTCTCCGAGCGGCGAGTTTCCATACATTTGACGTTCCATCTGATACACGGCGCGGGTACAAAAGTCCGCCGGCTGCGTCGAACTTTCCGCGCCGTGGTGCCGAACGTCCGGACTGTCCACGGGGGAGCGAGGACCGGGTCGTGTGCCTCCGACGTGAGCCCCAGGGCGCAGTGTGGGTCGCCGAGCCGGAGGGCAGCCGTTGCCCCCGTCACAGCAGCGGCCGGCTCCCGCCGTAGACCGCACACACGACTACGCAGGTGTGGTGGTCGGGCTCCGGGTCGGCGGTTCGCACGACGACGTCGCGGTCGACCGGCTCCCACTCCCGCAGGGAGCAGCCCCGTCGGAGCCCTTCCGAGACAGTCTCCCGGACGCTGTCGGGGTCGCGACCGGTAGCCTCGTAGAATACCCCCGGGCCGTCGGCGCTGCGGGCCCAGCCGACCGCCGCCGCTGCGGGTGCACGTTCGTCGGGTTCGGCCGACCCGCGCTCGCCAGTCTCGCCGTCGTACTCGCCGGCCTCCTCGTCAGTCAGGGAAACAGTTTCACGCGCCTGGACGACAGTCAATCCCTCGCCGACCGGTCCCAGGTCCGGGGCGGTTCCGACGACCTCGACCGGCGGGTCGGCCGGGACGACGGAGGAGACGGTCACGAGGTTGTAGTCGTGGATCCCCGCCGCTGCGAGCGCGGCGTCGTATGCCCCGGTTTCGGTCGGGCCCGCTCCCGACCCCCAGACGACCCGGATGACGCTCATAGTCGAGCTACGCCACCGAGGCGATAAGGCGTTTCGTCTCCCGGTCGACCGTCGCTCAGCCCTCGAAGCCAGCGTACTCCATGAGCTGGCTGAAGATCTCTGTGTCCATCGCCTCCCGATAGACGACACCGGTGAGCATCCCGCCGGGGTAGCTCTCCCCGTTCATGACGTGGTTGACCTTGTGGCAGTGCATGAGATAGATCCCCGGGTCGGAGTCGGCCTCGAACTCGATGGTGTATCGCTCCGCGGGGGCGATGTTGGTCACGTCCATCTCGTACTGCAGGGGCTCGGCGAGCTGGGAGCCGTCCTTCTCGAAGCGCCGAAACCGGTGGTTGTGCATGTGGATCGGGTGGCTCATGTAGCCGGCGTTGACCAGGTGGATCCGGACGGTGTCCCCCTGGTCGACGATGACCGGTGACCCTTTCTCGGGGTGAAGCGTGTGCGGGGCGGCCTTGCCGTTTATCGTGAACACGTCGGGCCTGCGGTTGGTGGGGTCGTAATTCGCGTCCTCGCCGGCGAACTGGCGGTGCATCCGGGAGTCCCACTCACGGACGGTCATGAAGTACTCCTTGTCTACGGGGTCGTATCCCTTGGGGTCGACCCGGAGGATGCCGAACATCCCCATCTCGATGTGGCGCTGGGTCTGGTAGTGGCAGTGATAGAGGTGGGTTCCGGGGACGTTCGCAGGGATATCGTAGGTGTGTGTTTCGCCGGCCTCGACCGTGATGCCGGTCGTCGTCGGGACGCCGTCGTTTTCCCAGGTCTTGGTCACCCCGTGGAAGTGGACGGTGTGGGGCCGCATCCCTGCTGTGTTGTCGAGGACGACCTCCATGTCCTCGCCCTCGGTCGTCCGGAGGATAGGCCCCGGGACGGAGGGGGCGCGGTCGTCGGCCTGGAACGCCCACACCTGCGGGAGTTCGACGGGTCCGCCCATCGACTCGCCGGGGTGGACCGGGTGGACCGACGGGACGGTCTTCAGGGTCACCTGGTTGCCCTGCTCGTCGACGTTGACCATCTCCGGTGGGCTCGTCGTCGGGAGGTCCTGTTGCTGTGCAGGACCCCCGTCCGTCGCCGCCGGCCCGTCGCTACCGTCGTTGATCGGTGCGGTTCCACAGCCTGCGGTCGCGACGATACCAGCAGTACCGGTCGCCGCGACGAACTCCCGCCGGGAGAGTCCCGAACCGGGTGCGCCCAGTTGAGTCATACACCTCCGCTTTCGCCCCTCCGTATATATGGGGTCGAACGGTTCCCACCTGCCAGGAGGCGTTCCCAGCACCTGGAAACGGGAACGAACATGTTCGCCCCGGTCTCGTCCGTCACGTACTTGCCCGGCTGGCGCCTACTTCGGGTAGATGGAGTATCTGGAGCAGCGTCGTGAGCGCGTCGAAAAGCGCTTGGAGGAGGTCGTCGAGGCCGTCGAGCCGACGGAACTCCAGGAGCAGCTCCGCCACGTCGCGCTCTCGGGCGGCAAGCGGGTCCGCCCGATGGTCACCCTGCTGGTCTGTGAAGCACTCGACGGTGACGTGGAGACAGCCCTCGATTACGCCGTCGGGGTCGAACTCGTCCACAACGCCTCGCTTGTGGTCGACGACGTCATCGACGACTCCGACCTCCGGCGGGGTTCGGCAGCCGCCTGGATGGAATTCGGCTACGGGCCCGCCATCATCGCCTCCGACGGGATGCTCGGCGAGGCCTTCGAGCTGTTTTCGACGGACGGACGCGCCATGCAGGCGGTCGCGGAGTCGATGGTGAACCTCGGCGAGGGGGAGGCCAGCGAACTCGTCGACCAGCCGACCGACGAGGCCGAGTATATGCAACTGGCCCGCCGAAAGACGGGGGCACTCTTCCGGGCGGCCGCCGAACTCGGCGCTCTCGCGGCCGACGCCGACGCCTACACGGTCGAGGCCGTCGGCATGTACGCCGAGCGCGTCGGCGTAGCCTTCCAGATGCGCGACGACGTGCTCGACGCCACCGCCGACGCCAACCGGCTCGGCAAGCCCACTGGCCACGACGCCACTATGAAGCGCCCTTCGCTGGTCGAGGTGACCGACCTGACCCCGGAGGAGGCCACCGACCGCGCCCGGGAGGAGAGCGAGGCCGCTCTCGCCGCGCTGGACTCCGTGGACGTCCCCGACTCGCAGGCACTGACATACCTGCGGGATCTCGCGGAGTTCGTCGTCATCCGCGAGCGGTAGCCGAACGCAGTCCTTATTCCCCTCCTTGTGGAACGAAGAGCATGCGCGTTATCGGGATCGTCGGCCTCCCCGGCAGCGGCAAAAGCGAGGGCGCGGCCATCGCCGAGGACGAGGGGATTCCCGTCGTGACCATGGGCGACGTCATCCGCGCGGAGTGTCGCGACCGCGGGCTCGACCCCGCGGTCCACCACGGCGAGATCGCCAGGGCACTCCGGGAGGAGAACGGCCCCGGGGCCATCGCCGAGCGCTCCCTGCCGGTCATCGAGGACCGGCTGGGGGCGGCGGACACTGTCGTCGTCGACGGTATCCGCTCGGGGACAGAGGTCGACCGCTTCGAGGCGGCCTTCGGCGAGGACTTCGACCTCGTCTGCGTCGAGGCCCCTTTCGAGACTCGCGCCGAGCGCCTGGACCTGCGGGGCCGGGACGCGGTCTCCGGCGAAGACGGCGAATCCCTGGAGCAACGGGACCGCCGCGAGCTCGAGTTCGGGATGGGCGAGGCCATGGAGCGGGCCGCCCTCACTATCGAGAACACGGGGACACTCGACCAGTTCCGCGAGCAGGTCCGGGAGCTGCTGGAGGGTGACTCGCGATGATCTACCGGGTCGAGGCCGAGGTCACGGCTCCCGTCTACGACACGGAGGTGACCGACCGGGTCGTCGATGCCATCACCGCACTGTTCCCGAACGCCGAGCCCGAACTCCGTCACGGGGAGCTGACCGCGACAGTCCACGACCTGGCGCACCTCTCGGAGCTGCTCCACCGGCAGGAGATCCTCGATACGGCCCGTGGCACCTTTTTCTCGAACCGCCAAGGGGAGACCTTCTCGTTCCGGCTCAAGAAACAGGCTGCCTTCGAGGGTATCGTCAACTTCGTCGTCGAGCCCGGCGAACTCGGCGCCATCACCGTCCGGGTGGCTGTCGAGGAACCCGACGTCGAGGCCTACATCGACCATATCGCACCCCAGACAGAGGACGGCGAGCCGGTCGACGTCTCCGGGTGACTCCCCGCTCCTGTGGACCGTCGAACTCGGAGGAGCCGCCGTGCCCGCCCGCCGGCCAGCGGGCCGGGCCACGCCTCGATACGTCGCCCGTCCCGGGGCTGTGGCGATGCTCACGCCCATCCCAATCCGTGAGGTGATGCAGTTCCCCGACGAGGCGACGTGACTGGTCGGTCGACGGGCAGACGTTGGTCAGTCCGAGGCCGCCCGTCCGCGTGGCTCCTCGACTCGGACGTGAGCACCGCCAGCCGTTCGCCTGACCAGCCCCTGAGAGTGATTGTTGTCGTCTGTTCCCGGCGCTTGCCGACCCCGATGTGGGCAATCGCCGGGACATCGGGACAACAATCACTATGAGGGGACGGCGCCCGGGCGACTTCAGCGTGGCTTTAGGGCGACCGAAAACATCAACGTCGTGATAGTTAAGGGGCGAGTCGACCTACGGTCGGGTATGGTCATCTTCGAGAACCTCGCGGTGGTGTTTCTCGCCGGGCTCGCCACGGCGCTGGCGACGGGGCTGGGTGCACTCCCGTTCTTTTTCTTCGAGGATATCAGCTCGCGCTGGAACGTGATTCTCTGGGGGCTGGCCTCGGGGATCATGGTCTCGGCGTCGGTGTTCGGGCTGATCCAGGAGGGGCTCGCGGTCGTCGAGGGGACGCTGGTCGACGCCGCAGTAGCGATCGGTCCCGGGCTCGTCGCCGGGGTGGCGCTCGTGGTCGTCGGCCACGAACTGCTGGACAGGGCGGAGGTCGACCCCAGGGAGTACCAGGAGGCTGATTTCAAGAAGCTGGTGCTCATCCTCGGGGTCCTGACCGTCCACAGCTTCCCGGAGGGGGTCGCGGTCGGAGTCTCCTTTGTGGAACTCGGGCTGGCGGGCGTGCCGGGCAGCGAGAGCATCGCCGTCCTGGGGTTGACGCTGCCGGTGCTCGCTGTCTTCATGACCGTCGCGATCTCCATTCACAACGTCCCGGAGGGCGTGGCGGTGTCCATCCCGCTGCGGTCGATGGGCGTGAGCGAGTGGCGGATGGTCTGGTGGGCGGTGTTCTCGAGCCTGCCACAGCCGGTCGGCGCGGTCATCGCCTACTACTTCGTGACGCTGGCCCGGGAGTTTCTCCCCTTTGGCTTCGGCTTCGCGGCCGGGGCGATGGTCTATCTCGTCGCGACCGAATTCATCCCCGAAGCGCTCGAGGACGGGCGGGCACTCCCGCGAGGCGGCCGCCCCGAACTTGCCGCGGGGTTGGCCGTCGGCGTCGCCATGATGGTCCCCCTCGCGTTCGTCTGAGGATGCCAGCCGTCCGGGAGAAGGAACACACATTTAACTGACGACCGGAAAGGGAGGACCACTATGAGCAAGAAGTCGAAAGCAAAGAAAAAGCGGCTGGCGAAACTGGAGCGGCAGAACAACCGCATCCCCGCCTGGGTCATGCTCAAGACCGACCGGGACGTCCAGCGCAACCCAAAGCGGCGCAACTGGCGGCGGAGTGACACCGACGAATGAGCGCCGGTGACTTCGAGGAGCGGGTCGTGACCGTCCCGCTCCGCGACGCGCGCGTCGAAGCAGGCCACGAACAGGCAAACGCCGCGATGGGGATCATCCGCGAGCACCTCGCCCAGCACTTCTCGGTCGAGGAGGAAGCCGTCAGGCTGGACCCCTCGATCAACAGCGCGGTCTGGGCGGAATCGACCCCGCCGCGCAAGCTCCGTGTCCGCGCCGCCCGCTTCGACGAGGAGGGCGAGAGCGTGGTCGAAGCGGAGACCGCGGAGTAGGGTCGCCCGACACGTGTTCCGTGCCGCCTTCTCCGGGTCGTCCTACGTCGGTGTCTTCGCCAGGGCCACCGACGACTGCCTGCTCGTCCGGCCCGACATCGACGCCGGGTTGCGCGAGGACTGCGCCGAAGAGCTCGGCGTCCCGGCCGTCCCGACGACCGTCGGTGGCTCGGGCACCGTCGGAGCGCTCGTCGCGGGCAACGCGAACGGGCTGCTAGTCAGCAGCCGGATCCGCGACCGGGAGCGCCAGCGCATCCTCGACGCGGTCGACCTCCCAGTGACCGAGCTCCCGGGCCGGATCAACGCCGCCGGCAACGTCGTCGTCGCCACTGACGAGGGTGCCTACGTTCACTCCGACCTCCCCCCCGAAGCAGTCGCGGCCGTCCGCGAGGGGCTCGGGGTGCCCGTCGAGCGTGGGGACATCGCCGGCGTCAACACGGTCGGCACGGCGGCGGCGGCCACTGGGAAGGGCGTGCTCTGTCACCCCAGAGCGACTGACGAGGAACTCGACCGGCTGGAGGAGTTGCTGGGCGTACCCGCCGACATCGGCACGGTGAACTACGGCGCTCCGCTCGTGGGGTCGGGACTGGTTGCAAACAGCAACGGGTACGTGGTCGGCGAGGAAACCACCGGGCCAGAGTTGGGTCGGATTGACAGCGCACTCGGCTACGCCGGGCCCTGAACGCGTCGCCGAGAACGCCGACGAGCGGCCACAGCCCGGCCGGGGCGCGTCGACCCCGTGACTGGCGGTATGGCAAGGTTCTTCCGACTCGGCACCCCACTCGTGAGTATGGAAACGTACACGGTTAGCGGGCAGTGGCAGGCCCGCGACGGCTGGCAGGCCTTCGAGACGGAGATCCAGGCCGAGAACGAGAACGTGGCGACTGAGCACGCCTACGCCGAGTTCGGCTCGCGCCACGGCCTCAAGCGCACGCAGATCGAGATCGAGGGGGTCCAGGCATGAGTCTTGGTGGTGGCGGCGGTCAGCAGGAGCTCCAGGAGCTCGCCCAGCAGCTCGAGGCTATCGAGGAACAGCAGGCGGCCGTTGAGGCGGAGATCGAGGGGCTTCAGACCCGCAAGCGCGAGATCGACGAGGCCGTCGAGGCCATCGACAGCCTCGAGACGGACTCGACAGTGCAGGTTCCGCTCGGCGGCGGTGCCTATCTCCGGGCGACTATCGAGAACATCGACGAAGTGACGGTCGAACTCGGCGGCGGCTACGCGGCCGAGCGCGACCAAGATGGCGCGGTCGAGACCCTCGAATCGAAAAAGGAGACGCTGGACGACCGGATCGAGGGCCTGCGCTCGGAGGTTGCCGAGCTCGAGTCCGAGGGCGAGCAACTCGAGCAGAAGGCCCAGCAGATGCAGCAACAACAGATGCAGCAGGTCCAGCAGCAGCAGGACGAGTAGGCGATGTTCGACGGGCTCAAGGAGAAGTTCACGAGCTTCACGGAGGACGTCGAGGAGGACGCCGAAACCCGGGAAACCGACGGTGAGGCCGGGGCGGTCGATGCCGACGGTGAGGCCGGGGCGGTCGATGCCGACGGTGAGGCTGGGGCGGTCGATGCCGACGGTGAGGCTGCCCAAGCAACGGCGGTCGAGCCGGCTC
>CAZOWU010000031.1:0-13954 GCA_964583735.1 uncultured Halobacteriales archaeon
GTGGTTACGGAAGTACGAGGAGAAAGCCCCGTCCTTCAGGGTTGTCTCTTACCCACAAATCGAGTCGCTATCGAGATCGATGAACCCGACTGAAAATCCCGATATCTACAGATGAAACACCTTATGGAACGATTTTGCCTATCTCGTTTACCCGCATTCAGTAACCCCCCACCGCCGATATCACCGCCTGAATCGCTCCTCCCCTCGAACTTCCGAGTACAGATCGGGTTCGACAGCGTCTGAAACGGTTGTTTGGGGCTCGGTGAACTTATGGGTAAGAGACAGCCGTTCACGGCGGGGAGGAAGTCAACTTTTTACAACTGCGAGAGATACACCCGACATCTTGTGATGAGTGGACCGGATGAGACTGGGGAAGACCCGGCGCTGGCCCGCGCGCTGGAGGCGACGATGGACGGTGTGGCCATTCTCGAAGGGGGTGTTCACCAGTACGTCAACCAGCCACACGCGGAGCTGTACGGCTACGACGACCCCGAAGACCTGGTCGGCCGGAGCTGGCGTGAACTGTACGAGGGGACCGAACGCGAGCGGCTCGAGACGGAGGTGCTCCCGCAGGTCCGCGAGAGCGGGAGCTGGCGGGGGGAAGCCGTGGGCCGGCGACGGGACGGGTCGACGTTCCACCAGGAGCTCTCGCTGACCTGGACCGAGGCGGACGAGATGGTCTGTACAGTCCGCGACATCACCGACCGCAAGCGCAACCGGGAGTCACTGGAGCTGTACGAGACGATTCTGACGAACATCCACGACGGCGTCTACACGCTCGACCCCGACGGACAGATCACGTGGGTCAACGAGGTGGCAGTCCAGAGATTCGATGAAGAGCGCACCCGGGAGGAGCTGGTCGGCGCCCCAGTCACGATGCTGCTGGAGGAGGAGGACATCGAAACCAGCCTGGCGCTTATCGAGGACCTCGTAAAGAACGACCCGGACGGGAGTCGCCGCTGCGAGGTCGAGATCCAGACCGCTTACGGCGACACCATCCCCTGTGACCTCCACCTCTCCTTGCTCCCCAGCGAGGACGGCGAGTTCGCCGGCACGCTCGGAGTCGTCCGAGACATCACCGACCGCAAGCGACGCGAACAGCGACTGTCGGTGCTCAACCGTCTCCTCCGGCACAACCTCCGGAACGACCTCAACGTCGTGCTCATGCGCTTCGAGGAGCTCGTCGACGAGTACGGGATCGACGACTCCCGGGTGGACCTGGTCCGCGAGAAGGCCCGGCGTCTCGTCGAGGTCGGAGACACCGCCAGGGCGCTCGACCAGCGCCTCGAACGACTCGAAGGGGAGGTGACGACCCGCGACGTGGCTGACCTGGTCCGCCAGCAGTGCGAGACGGTCAGGGAGTCCTCCTCCGACGCGACGGTGGAACTGGACACCCCCGGAAGCTGCCCGGTCCGGACGAACGAGATGGTCGAACTCGCCGTCGAGAACCTGCTCGAGAACGCTGTAACACACGGGTCGGATACCGACGGCGACGGCGACGCCGACACCAACGGGGTGAACGACCCCGATGACCGCACGGTGTCAGTCCGCGTCGAGTCGGAGGGCGGGGAAGTAGTGGTCCGTATCGCCGACGACGGGCCGGGGATCCCGGACTCGGAACTGAAGGCGCTGTCGGGTCAGGAGCGGGCCCTCGATCACGGGAGCGGGTTCGGCCTCTGGGTGGCGAAGTGGTGTGTCGAGTGGAACGACGGCCAGCTGACCGTCGACAGACCCGACGGCGGCGGGACGGTGGCCACTATCCGGCTCCCGTCGGCTCAGACATGGATGTGAGCTGCCAGGTCCTCGCGGATGATGGTGTCACAGTACTCGCACCTGACGCCGTCGTCGGTGACCACGAACTTCGACTCGACGGGTTCGTCCTCGGTGGAGATGCAGTTGTGGTTGGGACACTGGAGCACGCCGCTCACGCTGTCTGGGCGGTTGACGACGTGTTTCTCGACGACGTCGTAGTCGCGGATGATGTTGATCGTGGCGTCGGGGGCAATCAGCGAGAGGACGTCGAGTTCGCTCTGTGAGAGCTCCCGACGCTCGACTTTGACGACGTCCTTCCGACCCAGCCGGTCGGAGGGGACGTTCATGCCGATCGAGACCACCTCCCCTGCGGTGCCGTCGATCCCGAGGATCGCGAGGACGTTCAGCGCCTGGCCACCGGCGATATGGTCGATGACGGTACCACTCTCGATCTTGCTGACCCGGAGCTGTTTGTCGTCTTCCATTGTCAGTCACCCCCCAGCATCAGGTCCAGCAGGGCCATCCGCACCGGCACGCCGTTGTGAGCCTGCTGGAAGTACTGGGCGTGGTCGGTGTCGTCGATCCCGTGGCCGATCTCGTCGACCCGGGGCAACGGGTGCATGACCCGCAGGTCCTCCCGGGCGTCCCCGACGGTCTCGGTGTCGATCTGGTACTCCCCCGCGACCTGCCGGTACTCGGACTCGTCGGCGAACCGCTCGCGCTGGATCCGGGTGACATAGAGCACGTCGAGGCTCGGCAGGACTCCCTCGAGTTCGGTGTGTTCCTTCACGCCCGACCCGGCCTCGTGGAGGTCGTAGCGGACGTTTCGCGGGAGCTTGAGGCTCTCTGGACTGATGAAGTGCTGGCGGGTGTCGAAGTTCGTCAGGGCGTAGGCCAGCGAGTGGACCGTCCGGCCGTACTTCAGGTCGCCCATGATCCCGATGGTGAGGTCGTCGAGCCCTGCAGACTCGCGGATCGTGTACAGGTCGAGCAGGGTCTGCGTGGGGTGTTGACCGGCCCCGTCACCGGCGTTGATCAGGGGCACGTCGACGAATTCGCTGGCCATCTTCGCCGACCCCTCGCTGGGGTGGCGCATCACGAGCGCGTCGGCGTACCCCTCCACGACCCGGACGGTGTCGGCGAGGCTCTCGCCTTTTTTGACGCTCGAGGAGTCGACCGGACCCATGTCGACGATGTCCCCGCCGAGGCGCTTCATCGCGGCGGCGAAACTCATCTTCGTGCGCGTGCTGGGCTCGAAGAACAGTAGCCCGAGCAGTGACCCCTCGTAGCGCCCGGTCGCCCCCGCCGGGTCGGCGGCGATCTCGCCCGCGCGGTCGAGCACCGCCTCGATATCCGCTCGCGATAGCCCTTTCGCGCTGATGAGGTGGTTCTGCTCCATCGCTCTGAATCCCGGTTCGAACGGTCTTGAATCCCCCGGAGTTTTACCCGCGATGGGGCGGCCACCGGCCCTATGCTCGCTATCGCCGGAGGCAAGGGTGGCTGTGGCAAGACGACGACTGCCGTCGGCCTCGCCCGGGCGCTCGCACGGAGGGACCAGTCACCGCTGGTCGTCGGGGCAGACCGTGACGTCCCGGACCTCCGTCGCCTGGTCGGCCTCCCGCCGGAGCCGTCCACAGACGCACTCCCCGACGCCCCCCTCGACCGTGTCGTCCACTGGCCGGCCGACCTGCCGGGCGTCGCCGTGGTTCCGGCGGGGTGCCCCGACCACTTCGCGGCCGCACTCGCCCGGGCCCGGACGTGGCCAGGGCCGGTTCTGGTCGACTGCCCGCCCGGCTGTGACAGGCGGTCGGCCACACCGCTGCGGGCCTGTGACCGGGCGCTGGTCGTGACGACCGACCAGCCACAGAGCGTCGAGGACGCGCGGAAGACGGGGCGGCTCCTCCGTGGTCTGAGGGCGATGCCATCCGGGACGGTGGTTCGGCTCACTCGCAGTGAAGGCGTCGCGGATGTCTCCCGCGGGGCACTTCCGTCGGTGTTGACCAGAATCCCGGCGGCGTCGTGCCCGCTGTCGGACTCGCGGACCAGGGCCGCGTACGCCCGGCTTGCTAGTGAGCTGTTCAACGGGGGGTGAGTGCGAACCGACGAGTTCCACCGCGCGGTCGCTCCCGGCCCACGCCGACTGTCGGAGGGGAGTCGCGCTGTGAGCCCTCCGGGTGACCGACTGCCGCGTGGTGCCGTGTGGCTGTCGCGGCTCTGGGGGCGGCACTGGCACGCCGGAGTCGAACGCCCGTTTCGTGTCGAGATCGGCCGCTCGAGGTCTCGAGAGGCGGAATATTTTTCCCGCGTTAATGCGACTACAGTTATAGTATGGCCAGCCGGCTGCGGACGGGTATTGACGTGCTCGACCGGAAGCTGGGCGGGGGGCTGCCGGCCGGTAGCGTGGTCGTGCTGGCAGCCGAGCCCGCCAGCCAGGCCGAGCTGTTCCTCTACGAACTCACCGCCACCCGTGGAACGCTGTGGCTGTCGCTGAACCGGACGGCTTCAGCCGTCTCGAAGAGCATCGAGAACACGCCTGTTCAAACCGGAGACCCGACAGTCAGGTACGTCTCCGGCGAGGCTCCGCTGGACAACGCCGGCAAGCTCGTGAGCGCGCTCCCCCAGAACTCGAATCTCATCGTCGACCCGCTCGACGTGCTGGAGAAACAGGAACCAGACGCCCGGTTTCGCTCGTTCATGAACGACCTCCAGAACCACTGTCTCAACACTAATAGCCTCGCCGTCCTCCACTGTCTCGAGGGCCGGGACGTCCCGGCGACCCGGGACACGACCGAACACTTCGCGGACGTGGTGTTCAAACTGCGGACGAGCACCGCGAACGACGAGGTGGAAAACAGGCTGGCGATCCCGAAATTCCGGGGCGGCCAGGCGCCGGCCGACGTCATCAAACTCGACCTCGTCGAGGAAGTCGCGATCGACACCAGCCGGGACATCGCGTGACGGCCCTGCCGACACCCCGGGGAGGTAGTGGCTCAACCGACCCGACACCGGCGAAAGGACCCGAACTACTATAATGGGGTCCCACATCAATTTGAATGATGTCACGCAAATTGGCAGTCTTCGCAGTCGCCATCGTGGCGCTCGCCCTCGTCTACAAACTGGTCATCCAGGACTGACTGGAGAGGGAGAGTCAGACGTACCGCACTCGAACCGCTTACGTTTCTGGGTCCCCGCACCCCTGTATGCACGGCGTCGTTACGCGCAACGAGCAGGAAGTGTCCTGGCCGGAGTTCGACCGCGGCTTCTACGAGATGAAAGACGTCACGGGTCGAGCGACCGAGCCGGTCGACGGTGCGGTCAACATGGTCTCGGCCTTCGGGGATAACGCCGCCGCCGAGGGTGACCCGACCATCGTCGCCAGGGACGGCGACGGCGAGCCCGCCACCCGGGAGCAGCCCTACTTCGACTGGGACTATATCTGTCCGACATACGAGCCATACCGGGAGGGGATCCTGGAGATGGTCGACAGCGCAGCCCAGGCCCACGAGGACGTCCGTCTGGACGACGTCGGCTTCCCCCGGGAGGGCTACTGCCGGTGTGAGCGTTGCGAAGAGCAGTTTGCCGCCAGCCAGTACACCGATTGGGCGGTCTGGCGCGAGGCCGTCATCGAGGACTTCGTCGCCGAGGCACGCGACCTGGTGCCAGGAACCCTCTATCTCACGCTGTACCCCGACCCCTACCCCGGTCACCTGGAGTCCCGCAGCGGTCTCGACCCGGACGCGCTCGGGGCGTACGTCGACGAGTTCGTCGTCCCGCTGTACGACACAGCCTACGGGACGACCTACTGGCTGGAGACCATCGCGAGTGGCTTCGTCGACCGGCTCTCGACTCCCTTCAGCATCGAACTCTACGCCGTCAACGTCGACGTCGACGACCTGATTCACGCGACCGAAGTTGCCGACGCGTACGGCGAAGCGGTGCTGTACGGCTACGACGCCAGCAACGCACGGGCGGCGCTGCGGCGGATGCGGGCCGACGACCGCGAGGGCGAGTCACACCCCTGATAGTGATTACTGTCGTCTTTTGCCGGCGCTTGCCGACCCCGATGCGGGCAATCGCCGGGAAATCGGGACACCACTCACGATGAGTCGAGACAGAAGCGTTCGATTCCACGCCAGCCCGCGGTCCGACAGCTTCCCGACAGCCGCGGTCGTGGCCCGGAAACCCGCTCGACCCCCTGTTCCGGGGCGGATCAGTCCCTTTTTGATGGCCGGTCGTCTACCGCGGAGTATGCCATTCGACGAGGACGACGAGGTCATCCTGCACGACGAGCACAGCGACCACGACGGCCAGGTCGGGACCGTCACCGACGTCATCGAGAACATGTTCGGCGACGAGACGTACAACGTCAGCTTCGAGGACGGCACCGAGCAGGGTGTGCCCGCAGACGCCCTCGAAGCCACCGAGGGCGATGCGGACGCAGACACCGAGGAGTAGGGGGATGACCACCGTCCCGTTTCACTACGTCGACCTCCGCGCCTTCTGTTACGTGACGGAGGACGAGAAACGGGTTGCATCGGCGCTGCGGACCTTGCTGCCCGAGGAGACGGAGCTCGACCGCGCCGAGTCGGCGGGCCACCACGGCGACCGCATTCTCGTCCTCTCGGCTCGGGTCGAGAACGCCGACGGGATGCGACCCATCCTGGCCAAGCTCGAGGACCTCCCTGAGGAGGACCGCCGCCGGCTCGGCGGGGAGCTCGACGAACGGGTCAACGAGAACTGCGCGTTTTTCCTGACTTTCGACAAGCAGGCCGCGTTCAACGGCGAGGTGCGCTTCGGGGACGGTATCACCTTCCGGGCGAAGGTCGAGGCCTACCCTGCGAACCGCGAGGCGGCCGTCGAGAACACCCGGGAGTACCTGGAGGCAGCCTGATGTACGAGGCGGTCCACGCCTACCCCGACGGCGAGGCCACTGTCGCCCGGCTGGCGCTGACCGCGAGCGAGTACGGCTACGGGGGACTCGTCGTCAGGAACCACGGCGACAGCCCCGCATCTTTCGACCCCGACGCGGTCGCGGAGGCCTACGGCATCGACGTGGTACCCGGCGTCGAGGTTCGGGCGGAGGACCCCTCGCGGGCCAGCGGATTCGTCGGCAACCACCGCGACAGGCACACGATAGTTGTCGTCCACGGTGGCGACCCGACGATCAACCGCTTCGCGGTCGAACAGCCCGCGGTCGACGTGCTCGCCCACCCGATGTGCGAGGGGGAGTTCGACCACGTGCTCGCCCGCGAGGCTGCCGACAACGGAGTCCGCGTCGAACTGTCCCTGCGTCCGCTGGTAACCGACCGGGGCGGAGGACGGGTCCGCGCCATCGAGCGGCTCCGCCGGCTGGCCGATATCCTCGAGCAGTACGACACGCCCTTCGTGGTGAGTGTCGACCCGGACAGCCACCTCGACCTGCGGAGCCCCCGTGACCTGGCCGCGTTGGGCGCGACCGCCGGCCTGTCCGTGGATACCGTCCGGGAAGGGCTGGCCGAGTGGGGCCGGCTGGCCGAGCGAAACCGCAAGCGCGCGTCCGACCGATTTCTCGAGCCCGGCGTCTCCTGCGAGGAGTGAGGCAGGCAGCAGTTCCGGTGACGGTCCCAGCGGCAGCGTCCGTCCACCACCGGGGCAAGGGGAACTATTTAGCCGGCCGGAGAACAAGGCGGGAGAGAGATGGCCTCGGAGCGCGGCGACGCAGCCAACTTCACGCGATTGGGGACGCTCGGCATCGAGGAGGAGTTCTACATTGTCGACGGCGACGGCCGGCCCACCTCCGGGACGGACAGACTCGTCTACGAGTCCGACCCCCCCGGGATCCTCGAGGGGCGGCTCGACCACGAGCTGTTCAAGTGCGTCATCGAGACCCAGACCCCGACCATCGACGACCTGGCCGGGGCTCGCGAGCAGTTGCTCGCCGTCCGGGACGCACTCGTCGACCACGCCCGCGAGTACGGCTACGACGTTGCGGCGGCGGGGCTACACCCGCTCGGGAAGTGGCGCGAGCTGGAACACGCCGAGAAACCCCGCTACCGCTCCCAGCTCGACCGGATCCAGTACCCCCAGCACCGCAACACTACGGCGGGGCTGCACGTGCACGTCGGTGTCGACGACGCCGACAAGGCCGTCTGGGTGGCCAACCAGGCCCGCTGGCATCTCCCGGTGATGCTCGCGCTGTCGGCGAACTCCCCGTACTGGTGTGGGGTCGACACGGGGCTGCAGTCGGCCCGGGCGACGGTCTTCGAAAACCTCCCCAACACGGGGATGCCAACGGCGTTTGACTCATACGAGGAGTTCGACCGGCTGGAGCGGACGATGCTCGAGACCGGCTCCGTCAGGGACCGCGGCGAGCTGTGGTACGACGTGCGACCACACTCCGGGCTCGGCACCGTCGAGGTGCGCGCCCCGGATGGCCAGGCCGACCCGGACCGCGTGATGGCGCTTGTAGAGTACACCCAGGCACTCGTCCTCGACCTCTGTGAGCGCTACGAGGACGGCGAACCCGGCCGAGCGTACCGCCGGGAACTGCTCGACGAGAACAAGTGGCGGGCCATTCGCCACGGCCGGGAGACCGCGCTGCTCGACAAAGACATGGCGACGACCGTCGACCTCGGCGACCTCGTGGCGCGCGAGGCGGACCGGCTTGACGTGCCTGCACTCCTCGAGTACCACGAGGCCGAAAGCGGTGCGGCCCGGCAGCGTCGCCTGCGCGAGCAGGACGGGGACGACGCCCTCTGTGAGGCGCTCCGGCTGGAGCAGGGCGGGTGATATTCCCGGAGGAATCTTCCGAGAAGGGCAGCGGCCAAGGGTTTTTCACGGGGAGTCGCTTTCTCCCGGGTAGCGACCCATGTCTCAAGACGACACGTCTGACGGGGAGCGACGGGACGGGGAGCGGGTCGATGCGAACGGGGGCGACGTCCGCGACCGCATCGAACGGGGGGCCGACCGCGCGGCCGAGCAGTTCGACGAGGGGGTCGTCGAGCTGCTGTCCTGGGTGCTCGACACGGAAACGCGGGCACGCATCTACGTTACCCTCCGTCAGCATCCGGACAGCACCAGCGAGGAGGTGGCCGGGGAGACGGGACTCTATCCCAGCACGGTCCGGGAGGCCCTCGCCGAGCTCCACGAGGACAGCCTAGTCAACCGCCGGAAGCGCGAGAGCGACGGGGCAGGCAACAACCCCTACGAGTACGCCGCAATCGCGCCCAGCGACCTCGTCAGTGAGATCGTCGAGGACGTCCAGGACCAGCTGAACGCGGTCGTCAACCTCGACCGGTATCTCGACGATGACGACGAGGAGGACGCGCCGGTGACGATCACCGTCGACCGCGGCGACGACTGACTCGCGGGCGACCCCCGGGTGCGTGCCCTGCCCCCACGACCCAAGTCGACACAACTAACACGAGAGGTGTCGTGGCTGAGGTATGAAGGTCGCGCTGGGTGGGACGTTCGACCCGATACACGACGGCCACCGGAAGCTGTTCGACCACGCGTTCGAACTCGGTGATGTGACGGTAGGGTTGACCAGTGACGAACTCGCGGAACAGACCCGCGACGAGCCCCGTCCTGTCCGGTCTTTCGAGGCTCGTCTGGAGGATCTCGAGGCGGAACTGGCTGACCTCGCCGCCGAGTACGACCACGAGTACGACATCCGGAAGCTCACCGAACCTACCGGGATCGCGACCGAACCGCAGTTCGACATCCTGATCGTCTCCCCCGAAACCGAGGCAGGCGGCCGACGGATCAACGAACTCCGGCAGGGGAACGGCGACGACCCCCTCGAGATCGAGGTCGTCGACCACGTCCGTGCTGACGACGGTGACATCATCTCCTCGACGCGGGTCGTCCGCGGCGAGATAGACGAGCACGGCAACGTCACCCCCGAGCGCGACGGCCGCCCGGTGGAAGCCGGTCACGACGATTGACGACAGACAATTCTCACCGGCCCGATGGCGCCCGTTCTTCCCGGTTTGGGTTGTCTACCAGTCCGGTGCGTCCAGTCCCGCGGCTTCCAGCATCCCTTTCCAGTGGTTCTGGACCGATAGCCGGGAGACGCCCACTGCATCCGCGACATTGGACTGAGAGCGTTGCTCGCCGGCGGCGAGGGCGCCGACGTAGAGCGCGGCGGCCAGTCGCGCACGCTTGGAGCGCTCGTGTTCGGGGACCGACGAGAGAAAGACGTCGGCGGCGCGCGAACGAGCCTGCGAGCCGAGTTCCAGCCGGTCGGCGGCGGCATCGATGTCGGCAAGCCACTCGGCGTTCTCCCGCTCGTCGCTCGCTCTGTACATCTCGACTACAACTACGTCGGGCAGGGATAATAAGCCCGCCGCCGGAGGCGCCGGCCAAGCGTAGCGGTTTTTTGGGTGGGGGGTCGAGAGAGGAGTGCGCGCGGGTAGCCGAGCCAGGCCAAAGGCGTAGCGCTTAGGACGCTATCCCGTAGGGGTCCGCCGGTTCGAATCCGGTCCCGCGCATACCGACTCGAACCGTGTTGAGCGTGGCTTGGACGCCTGCGATGGGTGTGGGTTGGTTTCGGATAGTGAGTGTAATGCGGCTGAGAATACGTGTGCGACGGTAACTCCGAGTCCTGCACAGGATAGGAGTACCGGCTGTCTGGCACAGCCACCGGTCCGCCTGTTCGAGAAATCGACGGGGAGGAGGTCACCAGTCTCAGTCTGTTTGAACCGGGATGTCGACAGCTGCCCCTGCGTCATCACTATCATTCGGGTTCTCGGTACGTGGTTCGGCAAGTTCCTCGAGCGCGTGCTCGACATTGCGCTTGTTCGCCTTCCAGAACGTGTCGAAGAGAGTGCCGACGACGGGAGTCGACCCACCAACCACGTCGATGCTAATATTGGCGACCATCCGCAGTAATGTCGTATAGGAGACGCCCAGATTGGCAGACTCGGCGACGATGTAGAGCGAGATACCAGCGCTGACCAGGTCACCGGCGACGGGGAGGACGCCGAGAATCGGGTCGATACCGACGCTGGCGTTCGTCCCAGGAATCCGGATACTCTCGTCCAGCGCATGCGCAACAGCTTCCATCCGGTGGAGCGCTGCCTCGTCGACGCTGGGCGGTATCTCCCCATCATACTCCACGTCGAAACGCGACTCGAAATCGGATGTCATATGATCTATAACTCGGGCGGGACACGGAAAGGCAACGTGGTGGTCTGGTTAGAGAACTCGGCGTAGCGGAGGTCGGCAGCATGGAACCGAGCAGGTCGAAGCGTAGCTCCCGGAACTCAGGGTGCAGGAGTGTCATCGCTTCGGACGTTGCTCGACGTACTCCACACTCTGTGAAAGAGCGGGCATCCACCGCCTCGGACCTGTGGAGGGTCGCTCCATCAAACCGTTCGGAGCCATCTACTCGGTGGCCATGGAGGTGGTGACTGCTGACGTGTTGAAAGTCGTCATCGCCGGTCAACTCGGCGGTGCGTTCGACGGCTGCCCGGACATCCCGGCTTTTCAGGTAACCATCCCGACTTCCCGGCGTGGCGGCGTGCTGACAGTTCTCGAAGACCGCTCGCTCGATTACGTACTCACACCGGAAACACAGAGTGACGAGACTGAACTCCTCCAGTTCCCGGTCGAAGCCGATGCCGTCGGTCCTGTCCTCGACGCACTCGAAGACGCAGGCGTCGATAGCGAAAGCTACACCGTCCTGCTCCGGGCCGAAGTTGCGACGACAGAAGACGCCGACCGCCCGTCCGAACAGGTCGAAGACGGCGACGAACGGATCGGCCACGATGAAATACGGGGACGCGCGCTGGGACTGAACCCCTCCCGGACGTCGTACTTTGCGATGAGTGTGCTCAGTGCAATCGTGGCGACAGCAGGCCTCTTGCTGAACTCGCCCGCCATCGTCGTCGGATCGATGGTCATCGCCCCACAGGTCGGGTCAGTACTGGCCGGCAGTGTTGGCATCGCCATCGGGGACGGACCGCTCGTGCGACGGGGGCTCGTCGAGCAGGTCGTCGGCCTCGGGCTGGCAATTGTCGCCGCAACCCTGTTTGGAATCGCCCTCAGGCAGGTGTCATTCGTCTCGCCACTCCTGCAGGTCGCAAGCATCGAGCAGGTCGGTCAGCGTATTAGTCCGGGCTTTCTCTCGATGACGGTCGGGCTCTGTGCGGGTGCGGCCGGTGCCCTCGGTCTCGCAACGGCACTCCCGGTGTCGCTTGTCGGAGTGATGATCGCCGCGGCGCTCATTCCGGCCGCTGCTGCGGTCGGTATCGGTATCGCCTGGAGCGTCCCGTCGGTCGCGGCGGGTGCGTTCGTGTTGCTCGTGGTCAACGTCACGGCGATCAATCTCACCGGCTTTCTGGTTCTCTGGTTGCTGGGGTACCGTCCAACGGGGGGGCGCGGGCAGTCTGACACCGCTGTCCGTCGCCAGTATCTACCGACCGCCGTCGCGGTTGCCGTACTCCTCGTCGCCCTAGCCGGGGCCGGCACGGTGGTCGGTCAGCAAACGGCCGCCGACCGGCAGGTCACCACGGGCGTCTCGGACACACTCGAACAGGAACGGTACGCAGCCCTCGACGTCCAAAGCGTACAGACGGGGTTCGCAGTCCCCGGCGTCGACGCGAACGAACGGCATGTGACCCTCGTTCTCAGCCGGCCAGCAGGCACGACGTATCCGGCACTTGCCGATAATCTGGCCACGGACATCCAGCAGCACCTCGACCAGCCAGTGTCGGTGTCAGTAACCTATCGCGACCAACAACAGGCAGACAGCGGCCAGAGTGCAGACGAGTGACGACTGAGCGACAAACGAGCGAGCGCGACGACCGACAAGTGAACACACCCGTACGACGGACAGCAGGCCATCTAGCTGCTCGATGCGGACATGGGTCGGTCGCGGGTTGGCGCCCTGGCCCCAAATGATTATTATCACCGGTCTGGAATGAGCGACCATGACTGACGCGACACTGTCCCACATCTCGGTCTACCCGATAAAGGCGCTGGACGCGGTCAACCCGGACCGTGTTGAGGTCACCACCGGTGGCGGGCTCGCCGACGACCGCGCGTACGGGATGTACGACGACGAGGGCCACATCAACGGTAGACGCACTGCAGCGGTGCACTCGCTGACAGCATCGTTTGACCGCGATGCAGGGACCGTCCGGCTGTCGGCGCCCGACCGCCCGGCACGGACCTTCGACCCCGAGGCCGACTGTGCGGAACTGGAGGCGTGGCTCGGCGAACACCTCGAGATGGACGTCACCCTCCGCGGCGGACGTAGCGGCGGACACACCGACCGTGCCATCTTCGGCAACAGCTCGGAAACCGGGCCGACGGTCGTGAGCGCGGCAACTCTGGACGAACTCGCTTCGTGGTACGACGGCATCGACCCTGAAGAGATGCGCCGGCGGCTCCGCCCGAACCTCGTGGTGGAGGGAGTCGACGCGTTCTGGGAGGAGCGACTGCTCGACAGTTTGGAGGACGCCGTCTACACCGACGGCGGGAGCGACGGCGACGCGGGTGACTTCCCTCAGGTCCGCATCGGCGACGTGGTGCTGGAGGGGGTCGAACCCATCCCGCGGTGCGCAGTGCCGACCCACGACCCCGACACAGGCGAGAAGTACGACGGATTCCGCGAGACGTTCATCAGGCAGCGTGCCGAGACCCTGCCGCCGTGGACCAACGAGACAACACTCGCCGGCAACCTCTACTCGGTGACGGTGGGATCGCGCATCCCCGAAGGCGAGCGCGACGGTGCTCTCGCGGTCGGCGACCGCGTACAGATCCTTGCGAGTGCATAGTTAACATACGACATGGAGAGCATCTATCCACCCGGTCACGATTCGTTCACGATTCGGTCGGCAGGAACGGGTGTGACACGCCTTCGAACGCCCACTCAGTCCACGTCGTCGTTGAGTGGACCGTGACCGGGTGGATATACAGCACAACCACATTGTCGATTTCAAACCAACTGTTGGCTGTCACAGAGATAATCAGATTCCTCTTTAGCTCACGAGAGCGCGTCTTTTTGATATCAAGAGCGTGTCATAGAAAGCTTCGGGTGGCAGCAGCCAGCCAATCAGACCCAGACAGCACAGGGTGGTAAATTACCCTCTGATTCGCTCATTTTGCTCAGCCGTAACCCCGGGAACCATCCCACCGGCAGCGCCGCCCCCACCGGAACTGGCATAGCGGACAGAGGGATTGCTTATGCCGTCGGCTTCCGATTTGCTGACTTCGC
>CAZOWU010000032.1:0-1614 GCA_964583735.1 uncultured Halobacteriales archaeon
GCACCGGCGTGACGAGGCCGCCGTCGACGTCGACCGCGACGCCCAGGTTGACCTCTTCTATCAGCCGGTGTTCTCCCTCCTCGAACACCGCGTTGAGCGCCGGATGGGCCTCCAGCGCCTCGCTGACGGCCACCAGCAGGAGGTCGGTCACCGTCAGACCGAGGCCGGCCTCCCGGGCCGCCCCGACCGTCCGTGTCACCGCCCCGGCGTCGAACGAGCGGTTGAGCGTCACGCGAACCGCGTTGCGCTCGCTCTCGCTCAGCCGTTCGCTTATCGTCCGCTGCATCCCGGAGAGTTGCTGTGCCTGCGCCACAGTCCGGGTAGCCAGCCCGGCGCTGCCAGTTTCGCCGTCCCCGCCACTACCACCTGCCGCCGCCTCGACATCCTCCTCGGTCACCACACCCTGCGGGCCGGTTCCCTCGACGCCCGCGAGCGACACGCCCAGCTCCTCGGCGCGACGGCGGGCACCTGGCGTCGCCCGCACGTCCTCGCCTCCGGCGGCGGTATCAGCGCCGGTACCGGTGTCCCCGCCACCCGACTCGGCTCTCGACGTGCTCGCCGGGCTGTCCCCCGCGTCGCCGCTCCCGCGGCTCTCGACGCTGGTCGCGTACTGGTCCAGGTCCTCGTCGGGGCCGGCAATGACGCCGATAGGGTCGCCCGGCTCGACTACCGCTCCCTCGTCGACGAGGACCCGTCGGAGTACCCCGTCCTCGCGGGCCTCGACGTCGGCGGTGGTCTTTTCGGATTCGACGACCGCGACCACGTCGCCCTCGGAGACGGCGTCGCCGGGCGCGGCGCACCACTCGACGACCGTCCCCTCCTCCATCGACATCCCGAGCTGTGGCAGCCGAACCTCGTATCCCATGCCGCGCCCCTTCGGCGACGGGCTCAATAAAACCCGGTCGCACTCCGCTCCGTGGCTGGGTGTCGGTGCTCCCCCGACTGGTCACAGACTGCGGGCGACCATCTCCCCCCAGCGCTCGAACCCCCACCGGTCGTAGAATGCCCGGGCGCGCTCGTTGTCCGGGTCCACGTCGAGCACGACCCGGTCGAGTGGCAGGTCCTGGTCGCGGACGACTGCCAGCGCGGCCTCCAGCAGGTCGTCGGCCACGCCGGTCCCGCGGTGGGATTCACAGACGAAAATCTCGTTGACGACGGCGGCGTCCCAGATGTACGTCAGCGACTCGGGGAGGACGAAAACGTAGCCCGCCAGTGGTGTGTCCCCGCCCTCGCGCTCGGCGACCTGGACCGCTCGCTGCTCGTCGCTGACGCAGCGCTCGACCCAGTCGAGGTAGCCGTCCCGGTAGTCTGCGTCGAGTTTCCCCTCGTAGCGGGCCGCCTTCTCGTCGCCACCGGTCCCGCTGCCGAGGGCCTGCTCGAACCCTTTCTTGAGTTCCCACAGCGGCCCCCGGTCGCCCTCCCGATAGGGTCGCACCATATCGGCGCCTCGACGGGAAGCCGGTTAGCCGTTTCCGTTCCGGACCCGGAGCCGAACCCGACAGCCGCGCGGGTGACCTGTGGCCACCGCTCGATGTAGACGGGTTCGGCGGTGTAGAAGCCGACGACGTCTTCGGCCTGGGCGTGCAGGCCGCCGAAGACGGACTCTTTCTGGTC
>CAZOWU010000032.1:1714-13953 GCA_964583735.1 uncultured Halobacteriales archaeon
GGACTCTTTCTGGTCGTCGAAGAAGGACTCTTTCTGGTCCCCAAAGTAGAAAGACGCCATCGGCGTGGCGGTGCCGGCGCCCGTCGTCGCAAGTTCCCACCTGTTTCCGTGGATATATACAGCGCGTCGGCCTACGACGCGCAATGACCCGGATCGACGTCGTGGACAATCACGGCCAGTTTACCCACCTGGAACACCGGGCGCTGCGCGATATGGGCGTCGACGTCGAGACCATCGACAACGAGACCCCGCCGGCGGAGGTCGACGCCGACGGGCTCGTGCTCTCCGGTGGCCCGGACATCGAGCGGATCGGCAACTGCCCCGCCTACCTGGAACTCGACGTCCCCATTCTCGGCATCTGCCTGGGCATGCAGGTCATCGGCGCCGAACTCGACGGCCGCGTCGGCCCCGGCGAGTACGGCGGCTACGCCGATGTCACCGTCGATATCACCGACAATACGGACCCGCTGGTGGGCTCGCTGGCCCCGGAGACGCGGGTGTGGGCCAGCCACGCCGACGAGGTAAAAAAAGTCCCGTCCGGCTTCTCGCGGACCGGCCGGAGCGACGTCTGCGAGGTGGAGGCCATGAGCGACCCCGACCGGGAACTGTACGGCGTCCAGTGGCACCCGGAGGTCGCTCACACCGAGGAAGGCGAGGAAGTGTTCGCGAACTTCCTCGCTCGCTGTCAGTAACAACCACCAGATAGATACTTTTACACGACAGACTGGCCGTGATAACGGTATGGCATCCACCCAGGGCGACCTCGCGGGGCTCTCGCGGCTCATCTTCCGCGTCCCCAACTGGTACGCCAGCCTCGCCGTCGCCCTGGTCGTGGCCGCACTCACCGGCACGCTCGTCTTCGAGTCGGCGTTTTCCGTACAGGCCGCCTGGGAGGGACTCTTCTTTCTGGGGATCCCGACAGTCGCTGCCACCGCTCTCTCGACAGCCTTCGACCGGCGGTTCGGCGGCCGGCTCACCCGTGACCGGTCTGCGCTGCTCGCGCTGGTGTGTGAGTTCATCGTCATCGCCGTGTTGCTGGTCGCGGGGCTCGCCACGCTGCTGACGACCTTCGGCCAGCAGTTCGTCTTCGACGCCCTGCTCGTCGCGCTGGCGGCCATCTTCGCCTTCCGGCTGCTCATCCTGATGGCCGTCTCGCGGCAGTCCACCCCCCGAACTGTGGTCACCGCCAGCGTCCAGACCGTCGCCGCCGCGGTCATACTCTTCGTCTACAGCGGGACGCTCTACTCGCTGCAGGTCGAAGAGCCCTTGATCCAGTCGCTGTTCGCCCGCCCCGAAGTCGCCCCCGAGGCACTCCAGTACAGCGTCTACCCCTTCGATTTCCTGCTGCTCGCGGTCATCTGCACCGTCCACGTCGGTGCCGTCTACTTCTTTCTGCAAGTGATCGACGAACCCTGGCAGCGCAGCCTCGGCGTCTCCGTCCTCGATTTCATCCAGGGGTTCATCGGCCACCTCAGTGAGGGGTCGAACGACCTCGAGGAGTTCTTCGAGGAGATCGGCGAGGAGGCGCTGGTCCCCGTGACAGTTCTCTCCTTTCGCCGCCCGGACGGGACCGAGAAGGCCGCCTTCGTCCTCCCGATGGTCCACCCCGGGCCAATGGGCGACATCGGCGGCGGCAACCTCCCGATCCGGGTCGCCGAGGAGACCGAGGGGCTGGCCTTCCCGCCGCACGCCACCGCCGGCCACGACTTCAACCTCGTCACCAGCGGTGAGATCGATACCATCTGTGAGACCGCCGCCCGGGCCTACGAGCGCATCGAGTACGGCGACACCACAACAAAGGCGGCCCGCGTCCAGGAGGGGGACGCCACTCTGACAGGCCACGCCCTCGGCGACAACGCACTGGTCGTCAACACCTTCTCGCCGACCTTCGCCGATGACGTCGAGTACGCGGTCGGGCTCTCGGCGGTCGCAGAGGGTCGCTCGGGCGGGCTCGACGATGTCCTCCTGGTCGACGCTCACAACTGCAACGACGGGCTGGAGGGGGAGGACCTGGGCCACATCGTCCCGGGCAGCCAGCGTTCCTTCGACCTGATCCACGGCACCGGCCGGCTCGCCGAGCGGCTCTCGGGCATGAAACAACACCCCCTGCGGCTCGGGACAGCCTGGGAGGAGACCAACTGGGAGCCCGAAGACGGTATCGGGCCGCTCGGCATCCGGGTCGCCGTCGTCGGGGCCGGCGGCCACCGGACCGCCTACGTGCTCGTCGACGGCAACAACATGCAACCCGGGCTCCGGGACCACATCGTCGCGCAGGTCGACGCCGTCGACAGTGTCGAGGTGATGACAAGCGACACGCACATCGTCAACACCGTCGAGGCCGAAAACCAAGTCGGCCAGGCCATCCCCGACGAGGACCTGGTGGCAGTCATCCAGGACCTGGTCGACCGGGCTGTGGCCGACCTCGAACCCGTCGAGGCAGGGATGGCCAGCGAGCGTGCCGAGGTGACCGTCTTCGGCAACGACCGCACGGAGACACTGGCAAGCCACGCAAACGCCATGGTCTCGATGGGGTTTGCGATGGCCGGCGTGTTCATTCTCGCGATCGTCTCGGTCAGCGTTCTCATCTTCCTGTTCGTCAACCTGGCCTGAACGCGGGTGCCGGACCGGTCCGGAGCCGACCCCCCTCCGACTCGCCCGGCCCTGGCCGCGACAACCCTAATGATTTATTTTTCGGGAACCAGTATCCGAGACAGGATGACTGAGGTACGTCTCTCCGAGGCCCGAGACTTGTTCAGCCGCGAACTGACTTTCCCTGTCGCGTGTGCGACTGTGGAGGACGAGCTCGGCAAGGTCACGCTGGCGTCGCCGTCGGGGTCCCCGGAAACCGTCGAAGACGTGCTCGGGCGGTGTGGAACCCGCGAGTTCGCGTCCGCCGACGAACTGTTCAGCGCCCTGCTGAGGTCCGTCGGCGAGCAGTACATCGGCCGGAAGGGGTACGACGACCGTGGTTCGACCCCCGGCTACGACGACGAGGTGTCGCTGTGATGGACGTAACCGTCGCGTCGGGCGTCCCCGGCGTCGGGGCGTCCCGGGTCTGTCAGGAGGCCCGGAGCCAGCTCGGTGAAGGGTACACGCTGTTGAATTTCGGTGACGTGATGCTCGAACGCGCGGTCGCCCGCAACCAGGACGTCGCGGGCCGGGACGACCTGGCCACGCTGCCACGCCGGGAGATCAGGCTCCTGCAGCGCCGCGCCGCGGAGTTCGTCGCCTCGACCGCCCGGAGCCAGTCGGTCATCCTGAACACCCACCTCGCCGTCGCGACCGCCCACGGCTTTCTCACCGGGATGCCCGACGCGGTGCTCGCGGACGTCGACCCCGCGCGGTTCGTCCTCGTCGAGGCTGACCCGGAGACTGTCGCCGACCGCCGCGAGTCGGTCGACCACCGTGAGTACCGCGAGCAAGGCCCCCGGGCCATCGACTTCCACCAGGACCTCAACCGCGCGGCTGCCATGACCCACGCCGTCGCGACGGACGCGCCGGTCCGTCTCGTCGAGAATACGGGGCCAGTCGAGAACGCCGCCACGGACCTGGTCGCCATCGTCTCCGAGGCCGACCCCTCGGCGTGACCGGGCCCGTCATAGTGATTGTTGTAGCGATTGACCGGCGGTTGCCCGCATCAGGGTCGGCAAGCGCCGGGAACAGACGACGATAATCACTATCAGTCGTCGGCCGCCGCGACCTCGCCGTGCTGTATCTCGGTCCCCAGCAGGTCCAGAAACTCCGCCAACCACTCGTCGTGGTCCGGCCAGGCCTGGCCCGTCACGAGGTTCCGGTCGCGGGTGACTTCGTCGACCCACGAACAGCCGGCAGCCTCAACCTCCGCGCGCACCGCCGGATAGGCGGTCATCTCGTAGCCGTCCAGGACGCCGGCCGCCGCGAGAATCTGCGGGCCGTGACACAGCGCCGCCACCGGCTTCTCGGTCTCGAAGAAGTGCCGGACCGCGTCCAGCACCACCTCGTACGTCCGGAGATACTCCGGCGCCCGCCCGCCCGGGACGACCAGGCCGTCGTAGCCGGCGGGGTCGACCTCGCTCATCGTCGCCGTCAGTTCGAAGTTGTGCCCCCGCTCCTCCAGGTAGGTCTGGTCGCCCCGGAAGTCGTGGATGGCCGTCTTCACCGTCTCGCCGGCCTCCTTCTCCGGACAGACCGCGTCCACTTCGTGACCCACCATCTGGAGGGCCTGGAACGGGACCATTATCTCGTAATCCTCCCCGAAATCGCCGACGATCATCAGGAGTCGTGCCATGGGTATCACGCGCACCGTGCGCGCTAGCTGCCAACGTATCACTCGGAGATAATCCTGTCGCCTGTCTGCTCGCTGTGCTTTGGCTGTCTCTTCGCTCGTTCGAGTCTCACGCGCCCTGCACCGCGCGAGGGCGAGCGGGATGAACCGCACTCGCCTGTCGTACGCGGAACACGCCGAGGGAGCGATTTGAACGCTCGAGTCCTCTCGGACACCTGCTCTCGAGGCAGGCGCCTTGGCCAGGCTAGGCTACCTCGGCTCACCCACGGTTACCGCTGAAACGCGTTTATCCGTTTCGGTGTCGAGTGCCGTGGCACAGGACCGACGCGGTGCCGGCCGCTCGAGTGTCCGCCGTAGCCTGCTGTCACGGGCCACAGGGACCACTCCGCGGCGGCTGTTACCCGATAGTGTGTGCGGATTCTTCGGTCTGCTACGCGAAACAGTTATTGGTTCCGCTACCGTATGGGGTATTAATGAGACCGTCCGTCGACACAGATGGGTGTAAAGTGTACGAATGCCCACAGTGTAGCGCGCGGTACGACGACCCGGAGAGCCGGTACTGCGAGGACTGCGAGGTCACGCTACGGTGTCTGGCCAACTCCCGAGACCTGTAGTCACTCCACGTCCCCGTCCTCGCGTCCGTATCCACCACCGCCGGGCGTCTCTATTCTAACTGTCGTTCCCCGGGTCACGTCCACGGTGACCTTCGCGGGGACTTCCTCGCCGTCGACGAGATTCCGCCCCGGACTGGCGTCTTCGCCGCCCGCGAGCCCTCGGGGCGGGTGCCGGCGTCGCTCGGTCAGAAGCGAGAGCGTCGCGTCGGTTTCGACGGTCAGCTCGCGGACGAGCCCGTCACCCCCGCGGTGCCGGCCCGCACCGCCGCTGCCCTCCCGGAGGGCGTACTCGTCGACCCGGAGGGGGTACGCGCGCTCCAGCGCCTCGACGGGCGTGTTGAGCGTGTTCGTCATCCCGACCTGGACGCCAGAGAGCCCGTCGGTACGAGCGGTCGCGCCAGCGCCACCGCCGACGGTCTCGTAGTAGGCAAAGTCGCCCGAGCCGACGGTGAGGTTGTTCATCGTCCCCTGGCCGCCCGCAGGCACACGCTCGGGGGCCGCCTCCGCGAGCGCGGCAAAGACGACGTCGGTCACCCGCTGGCTGGTTTCGACGTTGCCACCCACCACGGCCGCAGGCGGCTCAGGGTTCAGCAGCGACCCCTCGGGCGCGCGGACAGTTACCGGCTCGTAACAGCCGGCGTTGGGTGGGATGTCCGGATCCGTGACACACCGCAACACGTAGTAGACCGCACTCTTCGTGACCGCCAGCGGCGCGTTCACGTTGCCTGCGACCTGGTCTGCGGTCCCGGCGAAGTCGACGGTGAGCTGGTCCCCGCCGACGGTAGCCGTCACCTCGACCGGAATGTCCTCGTCGGTCACACCGTCACCCTCCATGACCTCGCTGGCGGCGTACGCGCCGTCGGGCACCTCGGCTAGCGCCGCTTCGACGCGCTCGCGGGAGTACTCTTGGACGGCCTCGAAGGCCGCGAGCAGGCGGTCACCGTGCTCGTCGAGCAACTCGCGCACCCGCTCGGCACCGCGGTCGTGGGCGGCCCGCTGGGCGCGCAGGTCCGCGCGCCGCTCGCGGGGGCTTCTGACGTTTGCCAGTATCAGTGCCTCCACGTCCTCGCGTGGCTCGCCACCGGCCACCAGCCGGACCGGGGGTAGCCGCACGCCCTCCTGCTGGATGTCCCGTGCGCCGGCCGGCATACTGCCCGGCGCCATCCCCCCCACGTCGGCGTGGTGGGCCCGCGAGGCCGCGTACGCCACAATAGTTCCTTCGTGGGTAATTGGGGAGACGAGCGTCACGTCAGGCAGGTGCGTCCCGCCTTCGAAGGGGTCGTTGAGGGCGAACAGGTCACCGGGTCCCGGGTCCCGGTCCAGCACTGCCTCGACGGCCGCGGGCATCGCGCCGAGGTGGACCGGGATGTGCTCGGCCTGGGCGACCAGCCGCCCGTCGGCGTCGAACAGCGCCGTCGAGCAGTCCCGCCGTTCCGTGATGTTCGGCGAGTACGCGCCGTGGACGAGCACCCGCCCCATCTCCTCGGCGACGCTCTCGAGTTGATTCCGGAGGACCTCGAGGTCGACCGCGTTCATCCCGCTCCCTCCGTGCGCTCCAGCAGGAGCGTCCCGCGTTCGTCGACCGTCGCCCCCCATCCCGGCGGGACGACGACGGTACTCTCCGCACCCTCGAAGACCGCCGGCCCGGCGACTGCCAGGCCGACTGCAGCCCGGTCCCGGTCGTAGACCGGTGTCTCGCGCCGCTCGTCGCCGGCGCGGGCTGGTCGTTCGGCCCGCGGCTCAGTCACCGTCCCGCCGTGAGAGACAGCTGGTTCGTCTCCCGGAACTGTCGCAGTGACGCGGAGGTTGACGACTTCGACTGGCTCGTCGAGCCGGTAGTCCCGGGCCCGTTCGTGGGCATCGTGGAACGCCTCCGCGACTGCCAGCGGGTCGAAGGCGCCGACATCGACGGTGAGTTCGTGGCTCTGGCCGACGTAGCGCAGGTCGGCACCGCGCGTGAGGACGGCGGCCTCGGGCTCGCTGGTCTCCGCCAGCACCCGGTCCCGGAGCTCGTCGTACCGCGCCGCGACCGCTCCGGGGTCGACCTCGGCGAGCGGCTCGCCGACAGTCCGAACAGCGTCGTGGCGCTCGTCGGCCGCCAGTAGGCCGAGCGCCGAGAGGACGCCGTTCGCGCGCGGCACGAGCACCGTTTCAATGTCGAGCCGGTCGGCCAGCGCGGCTGCGTGCATCGGCCCGGCACCGCCGAACGCGACCAGCGCGAACCGGCGGGGGTCGTGGCCGCGTTCGACGGTCACCTCCCGGATGGTGCGCGCCATCGTCGCGTTCGCCACGCGGTAGACCCCCGCCGCGGCCGCGACCGGTCCCTCGAGACCGGCCTCCTCCGCGAGCTTCGCCATGACCAGTTCGGCGGCGTCGGCGTCGAGCGCCAGCCCGTCACCGAGTTCGGTGTCGGGGCCGAGATACCCCAGCACGAGCGCGGCGTCGGTGACGGTCGGCTCCTCGCCCCCGCGGCCGTAGCAGGCAGGGCCGGGGTCCGCGCCGGCCGAGCGCGGCCCGACGCGGAGTGCCCCACCCTCGTCGACCCACGCGACCGAGCCGCCGCCAGCCCCGACGGTTTCGACGTCGACCATCGGTACCCGGACCGGGTGGCTGCCGACGTCGCCCTCGGTCGTCCGCGCGATGTCCCCGTTCTGAACCAGCCCCACGTCGCACGAGGTCCCGCCCATATCGAAGGTGACGACCCCGTCGTGACCCCCGGACTCGAACAGCGCCGCGCCGACGATACCGGCGGCGGGACCGGACAGCGCCGTGTGGACGCCGTGGTCGCGGACCGTCTCCCCCTCGGCGATGCCGCCGTTTGACTGCATCACCCGCGGGGCTGGCAGCCCGCGCTCCCGCGCCCGCTCCGCCAGCCGGCCGAGGTAGTCGGCGATCACCGGCGTGACGTAGGCGTCGGCAACTGTCGTCGCCGTCCGCTCGTACTCCCGGAACGCGGCGAGGGTCTCGTGGGAGGCCACGACTGTCGCGTCGAGTTCCGCCTCGAGGACCCCCGCGACCCGGCGCTCGTTGTCGGGGTGGGCGTAGGCGTGCAACAGCGAGACGGCCACGCTGTCAGCCTCGATGTCGGCTGCGAGGTCACTGACTTCCTTCTCGTCGACGGCGCGTTCGACCCCGTCGACGGTCGCCCGCTCGTCGACCTCGTACCGGCGCTCGCGGGGCACCAGCGGGGCGGGCTTTTCGGCGTCGATGTCGTACAGCGCCGGCCGGTCCTGGCGGCCGATGGCAAGCACGTCCCGGAACCCCTCGGTGGTCACCAGCGCCGTCTCCGCGCCCTCGGCCTCGAGCAGTGCGTTGGTCGCAACGGTCATTCCGTGCCTGAACTGGTCGATATCGGCAGGGTCGACACCCGCCGCCTCACAGGCCGCCTCGACGCCTGCCAGAACGCCCTCACTCTGGTCGGTCGTTGTCGGCACCTTCGCCGTCGTCATCCCGTCGGCGAGCAGGGCGACGTCGGTAAAGGTGCCGCCGACGTCCACGCCGAGCCGGATGCCGTCCATACTCTCTTACGGGCCGTCCGGGACATAAACGGTGGCGCTCGCGTCAACGACTGCACGCCCGTCATCTATGTACCGCCGGCTGCAAGCGCCGGTATGCTCGAGACGGAACGCAAGGCGGTCGCGACCGAACTGGGGCGGCTGGCCGCGCTGACGCCCGGCCGGACCGGCAACCTCAGCGTCCGCCGCGGCGGGCGGTTCGCGGTCACCCCCTCGGGAGTGCCCTACAGCGAGGTCGAGCCCGGGGACGTGCCGGTCGTGGACCTGGAGGGTGAGGTGCTCGCGGGCGCGCTCGAGCCCTCCAGCGAGACGCCGATGCACCGCGCCATCTACGACCGGTTCGAGGTCGGCGCGGTCGCACACACCCACTCCCCGTGGGCGACGACACTCGCAGTGCTCGGCGAGCCGGTGCGGCCAGTGCACTACATGCTCGCACTCGCGGGCGGCGAGGTACCGGTGGCCGACTACGCCACGTACGGGACCGAGGCGCTCGCGGCAAACGCTGTCGACGCCATGGCCGCGGCCGACAGCCGGGCCTGCCTCCTCGCGAACCACGGGCTCGTGGCGACCGGGCCGGACGCCGCGACGGCAGTCGAAACCGCCGAAGCCGTCGAGGCCGTCGCACAACTGGACTGTCGGGCGCGGGCACTCGGCGGCGCCGACCCGCTCCCCGAGGCGGAACTGGACCGCGTGGCCGAGCGCTTCGCGGCGTACGGCCAGAACGGTTGACTGGTGGCTTGGCCGTCCGTCCCCGGTCGAGTCGGGCCGGGGACGTTGAGTGGCCCGAGTTCGCAGCCCGGGCAACGTCCCGGCCACCCGAATCTATATCACCCGGTCGTCGGTAGACGCCGGCGATGGTCCGCGAGCGCGTTCGGCGGCTGCTGCTTCGCTTTCCCGACGCGCTCGCGCGGATCGGGCTCGTCAACCGCGAGCGCGCCCGCGATACGTTCGAGCTCGCTGCCCCGTCGATGGTCTCGGCAGGCATCTGGACCGTCCTCCGGATCACCGACTTCTTCATGGTGAGTCTCGCGCTGCCCGACGCCGCGGTCGCCGCTCTCGAGATCTCCTTTCAGTTCTACTTCGTCGGGTTCAGCCTGGCCATCGCGGTCTCCAGCGGGACGATCAGCCTCGTCTCCCGGTTCAAGGGTGCCGGCGAGGACGACGCCGCCGACCTGGCGGTCAAGCAGTCGGTCTGGTTCGCGGTGCTGCTCTCGCTGCCGCTGACGGCCGTCTCCTGGGTGTTTGCCGGCGAACTCATGGGACTGTTGAGCGCGGACCCCGCCGTCATCGAGTTCGGCGCGGCCTACCTCCAGGTCGTCATGCTCGCGCTCATCTTCCGCTTCATGAGCATGATCGGTTCGCGCGGCCTGCAAGGGTGTGGCGACACGGTGACGCCGATGTACGTCAACCTCGTTATCATCCCGGTCAACATCGTGCTCAACGCCGTGTTGATCTTCGGGCTTGGCCCCGCACCGCGGCTGGGGATCACCGGGGCGGCGCTGGGGACGGCCGTCGCGAACGTCATCGGCGCGGCCGTCTTCACGGCTATCTACCTCTCGGGGCGGTTCCCCCTTCGGTTCCGGCTGGGCGGGACACAGGTCGACCCCGGGATGGCAGGCGAGATCCTCCGGGTTGGGCTACCGCTTGCCGGCCGGCGGCTGGTCGCTACGCTCGGGCGCTTTCCCTTCCTGTACCTGCTCGGGGTCCTGGGAACGCCCGTCGTGGCCGCCTTCGCCATTGGCCGCCAGGTCGTCCAGCTGGCGATGATCCCCGGCTGGGGCTACGCCACCTCCGCCAGCACGCTCGTCGGCCAGCGCCTGGGCGAGGGCGCGGAGAGCGAGGCGACCGCCTACGGGTGGGAGACGGTGACGGTCGCGCTCGTCACTCAGCTACTCGTGGGCCTGGTCTTTGCCGCCCTCGCGTACCCTATCGCCCGCCTGTTCGGGACGGCGTCGGTCGACCTCACTGCGACCTTCATCTGGGTGTTCGTCCTCGGGATCGCCGGCACCAGCGTCGCCCAGACGTTGGAGGGCGGCCTGCGGGGCGCCGGGGACACGACCTGGCCGCTGTACGGGATGGCACTGGGGACAGTACTCCGGCTCGGGATCACCGTCCTCGCGGTGCCAACTGGGCTCACGCTGGTGACGGTCGGTGACGTCCAGTTCGCGCCAGGGCTCGGGCTCGGGGTCGTCGCCGTCTTCGCCGCGATCCTCGTGGACATGTACAGCCGGGCAGTGGTCAACGCCGTCCGGTTTCGGAGCCGCCGGTGGCAGGCAATCGCCCAGCGCTCGACCGACAGGCAGGCCACGAGCGAGGACTGACGCGGCTGCTGACCTGCCGGCGGGCCGGGGGATACCGACCCCTGCCTGGACTACTGGGAGGGGGAGCTTACTTGCTGGCGGGCCGCGAACGCCAGGCCATGACCGACACACCTGACGTGCTCGTGTTGCGGACCGGCGTCCACGGGATGCCCGTGGCCGACTACGTCGCGGAGTTGCGCGAGCGGCTTCCCGACCGGCGGGTGGTCCACGCCCGGACCCCGGCCGAGGAGCGGGAGCTGGTCGCCGACGCCCCGGTCGCGACCGGCCGGACCATCGACGACGACGTACTCGCAGCCGCGGAGCACCTGGAGCTGTTTGCCTGCTCGTGGGCGGGCACCGACCACCTCCCGACCGGCCGCTTCGAGGAGCGGGGGGTCGCGGTCACGAGCGCCGCTGGCGTCCACGGTCCGAACGTCGCCGAGCACGTGGTGGGTGCGGTGCTGTCCTTCGCAGCCGGCTTCCTCGAGGGTCGTCGCCGCCAGCAGCGCCGGGAGTGGCGCCACTACCGGACCCGGGAACTCCAGGGGAGTACCGTCACGGTAGTCGGCCTCGGTGCCATCGGTGAGGCCATCCTCGCGCGCCTGGAGGGGTTCGGCGTCGACACGGTGGGTGTCCGCTACACGCCCGGGAAGGGCGGACCAGCCGACGAAGTAGTCGGGTTCGGCACGCCCGGGTTCGAAGCGGCGCTCGCGCGGACGGACTACCTCGTGCTGGCCTGCCCGCTCACGGAGACGACCCGCGGGCTGGTCGGCTGGGCCGAACTCGAGACCCTGCCCCACGACGCGGTCCTGGTCAACGTCGCCCGCGGCCCCGTGGTCGAGACGGAGGCACTCGTCCGGGCGCTGCGGGAGGACCGGGTCGGCGGCGCAGCACTCGACGTCACGGACCCCGAGCCGCTACCGGCGGACCACCCGCTGTGGGACCTGGAGAACGCCCTCGTCACCCCCCACAACGCCGGTCACACGCCACACTACTACGAACGCCTGGCCGAGGTCGTCGCCGGGAACGTCCGCCGGCTGGCGGCCGGCGAGGACCTGGAGAACCGAGTGGTCTGATACTGCCGGCTGTCCGTCTCTGAAGAATCACGCCGTCCCGGGGTGGCAGGTATCTTCACGAAGTTACAGCCGGCAGTATGAGTAGCGCGGACCGGAATGCCGGCATCGTAACCGTCTTTTTTGCCCTCGAGTAACGGCGGATATGCAGCTGAGTCGGCGCGCCGCCGCCGCAGCGCTGTTCGTCACAGTCCTCGCGGGCCTGGCGAGCCCTGCGGCGGCCCACACCGGGACGACACACGCCGGGACGCCACACTGGGTGTTGCTCGGCCTGGTGCTCGTGGGGCTGGCCGGCCTGGCGCTGGGCGTGCGGGCCGTTCGCCGCGGGGGCAGTCGCGGGCTCGGCGCCATCGGTGTCGGCGCCGGGACGCTCTTCCTGGTTGGCGGGGGGATCGGGCTGGTGGAGATCCAGGTCACGCCGGAGGTCGCCCCGGCCTGGAGCGAGTGGTTCACCCTCCTGAACGTCGGCGTCG
>CAZOWU010000033.1:0-13926 GCA_964583735.1 uncultured Halobacteriales archaeon
GCGTGTCACACCCGTTCCTGCCGACCGAATCGTGAACGAATCGTGACCGGGTGGACTGGTACCGGCCGGTGTACCCTGGCCGGCTGTTGCTGGCCGCTGTCCGTCGACAGGAATAAACCGGTCGCTCCGAACGTAAGCGTGTGTCATCGACGCCGTCGGTGCTGGTGGTCGGCGGTGGGTCGACAGGTACCGGCGTCGCCCGCGACCTTGCGACCCGCGGGGTCGAGGTGACGCTCGTCGAGCAGGGCAACCTCACCCACGGCACCACCGGCCGGATGCACGGCCTGCTACACAGCGGCGGCCGCTACGCCGTCGCCGACCCCGACAGCGCCGCCGAGTGCATCGCCGAGAACCGCATCCTCCGGGATATTGCCGCCCACTGCGTGGAGATGACCGGCGGCCTGTTCGTCAAGCGCCCGGAGGACAGCGAGTCGTACTTCGAACGCAAGCTCCGGGGCTGTTCGGACTGCGGGATCCCCGCCGAAGCGGTCTCCGGTGTGGCGGCCCGCGAAATGGAACCGCACCTCGCCTCGGATATCGACCGCGCTATCTCGGTTCCTGACGCCGCCATCGACCCCTTCCGGCTGGTGGTCGCAAACGCTGCCGACGCCGAGGCCCGCGGCGCGCGGGTCGAGACCCACACCACCGTGACGGACCTGCTCGTGGAAGGCGGGGAGGTGGTCGGCGCCGAGCTCGAACACGGCTCCGGCCCGGACAGGCGGGTCCGCGGCCGGGCAGGCGAGCGCGAGACGCTGCGGGTCGACCACGTCGTCAACGCCACCGGCGCGTGGGCCGGAACGGTAGCAGGGATGGCCGGCGTCGACGTCGACGTCCGCCCCTCGAAGGGCGTGATGACGGTGATGAACGTCCGCCAGGTCGACACTGTCGTCAACCGCTGCCGGCCGAAAGGCGACGCCGACATCATCGTCCCCCACGAGACTGCCGCCATCCTCGGAACGACCGACGAGGAAGTCGAGGACCCCGCCGACTTCCCCGAGGAGCAGTGGGAGGTCGACCTCATGATAGCGGAGCTCTCGAAACTCGTTCCCGCGCTGCGGGAGGCCCGTACCCTCCGGTCGTTCTGGGGGGTCCGTCCGCTGTACGAGCCCCCAGAGGTCGGCAGCGAGGACCCGACCGACATCACGCGGCAGTTCTTCCTGCTGGACCACGCCGACCGCGACGGAGTGCCCGGGCTGACAAGCATCGTCGGCGGGAAGCTCACCACCTACCGGCTGATGGCCGAGGCCGTCGCCGACCACGTCTGTGCCTGCTTCGGGATGCGGACGGACTGCCGGACCGCCGACGAGCCACTGCCGGGCAGCGAGGACTTCTCGGTCCTTCGCGAGTACATGGACGAGTTCGGCCTCCGGTCGCCAGTCGGCCGCCGCAGCGTCGAGCGGCTGGGGTCGCGGGCCGACGAGGTACTGGACACGGACGGGCCAAACCCCACAATCTGCGAGTGCGAGGCCGTCACCCGCGCGGAGGTCCAGGACGCTATCGCGGACGCCGGCCCGGACCTCAACGCCGTCCGGCTCCGGACCCGGGCGTCGATGGGGAACTGCCAGGGCGGGTTCTGCGCTCACCGGCTGGCTGGGGAACTCCACGGGACTTCCGACGAGGCGGTCGTCCGCGAGGCCTGGGACGAACTTTTGCAAGAGCGCTGGAAAGGCCAACGTCACGCCCTCTGGGGCGAACAGCTCTCCCAGGCCGCGCTGAACTACGCGCTCCAGGCTGCGACCGGCAACCGCGACCACGACCCGGCCGACTGCGAGAGCGGGGTCGACTTCGCGGCCTTCGACGGAGGTGGCCCGGATGGCGATTGACTCCGAGGTGCTGGTGGTCGGCGGCGGACTGGCGGGGCTGACAGGCGCCCTGGCAGCCGCCCGGGCGGGTGCGGACGTGCGCCTGCTCTCGCACAAGCGCAGCACCCTTCGGAGCGCCTCCGGACTCGTGGACGTGCTCGGCTACACGCCCGACGGCGAGGGGCCACTCGTCGATCCTTTCGAGGCCATCCCGGACCTCCCCGACCGTCATCCCTACCGGACGGTCGGCGTCGAGGCAGTCCGTGAGGGGCTGGCGCTGTTCGACGAGACTATCCCCGGATACCGGGGCGCCCACACCGACCGCAACGCGCTCGTGCCGACTCACGGCGGGACGGTCAAGCCGACCGCCCGCTATCCCGCGAGTACCGAAGCGGGCCTGGCCAGCGACACCCGCGAGACGCTGCTGGTGGGGTTCGAGGCGCTGACCGACTTCGACGCCGCCCACGCCGCCGCTCACCTGGCGGCGGCGGGTGTCCCCTTCGAGGCCCGTGGCGTCACGGTCCGGTTCCCCGGCGACCTGCGGGCCGACGCGGTCGTCACCCGGTACGCGACCCTCCTCGACGGGAACAGGGAGGTGACTGTCGACGGGCGGTCGGTCGGTGTCCGCGAGGCGCTCGCCGAGCGAGTTACACCGCATCTCGGGGGCGCCGAACGGGTCGGCTTCCCGGCGGTGCTCGGCGACGACGACCCCGCGGCTGTGCGCGAGCATCTGGGTGAGACGCTCGGGGCCGACGTCTTCGAGGTGCCGATGGGGCCGCCCTCGCTGCCCGGCCTCCGGCTGGCCGAGCGGCTGTTCGACGCCCTCGACGCGGCCGGGGCGGGCATCGAAACGGGGAACCCTGTTGTCGGCTTCGAGGCCGAAGGTGGCAGCGACGGTGACGCGGCTCGCGTCGGCCGCGTGGTCGTCGACAAGAACGGCGCGGAGGTCCCCTACGCCGCCGAGCAGTACGTCCTCGCCACCGGCGGCCTCGTCGGCAAGGGGATACAGTCCGACCGCGAGGCGGTTCGGGAGCCGGTGTTCGGCTGCCACGTTCCCCACCCCCAGGACCGCGGCGAGTGGTTCGACGACGACGCCTTCGGCGACCACCCCTTTGCCCGCTTCGGCGTCGAGACGGACGAGGAGCTGCGCCCGCTCGACGCCGACGGCTCCCTGGAATTCGACAACCTCCGGGCGGCGGGGGCGGTGCTCGGCGGCTACGACCTCGCAGCCGAGAAGTCGGGTAGCGGTGTCTCCATCGCGACCGGCTACGCGGCCGGGCAAGCCGCCGCGGAGGTGGTCGCGTGAGCGACAGCGCTGAGGAGCCAGAGGAGCAGGGAGCGGACGCGACAGTGCGCGACCCGACGGAGGCGGACCTCGATGCCACCGCCGTCTTCGAGGAGGGCGAGGACTTCGACCTCCGGCCAGGCGCGGACTCCTGTTACAAGTGCTCGGCGTGTGACGTGAGCTGTCCAGTCGCCGAGGTCGACGACGACTTCCCCGGCCCGAAGTTCCAGGGCCCCGAACAGTGGCGGCTCAAACAGAACGAGGAGGACTACGGGGTCGACGAGTCGGTGATGGACTGCTCGAACTGCATGCGGTGTGACGACGCCTGTCCCTCTGGCGTCCCCCTCTCACAGATGCACAACACCGCACGCGGGCAGTACGTCGAGGCGGAGCTGAGCCGGCTCTCCCGGGAGTACGTCCGCAACCGGATCCTCGCCAACTACCGGTTTTTCGCCTCGCTGGCGAGCACGGTCCCCCGGCTCAGCACGGCGGTCCTCAACAACGGGGTTGTCCAGTGGCTCAACGAGACGCTCCTGGGGATATCGAGCGAGCGGGAGTTCCCGGCCTTCGCCACCGAGACGTTTCGGGAGTGGTGGGCGGCCCGCGGCGGCGCGGCCGCCTCCCGCGAGCGTGCTCGGGAGGCCCGCGAGCGGCGCGGGGAGTCAGCGGCCGACAAGAAAGTGGCCTACTTCCACGGCTGTTACGCCAACTACAACACTCCCGAGGTGGGGCGGGCGCTGGTCCGCGTGTTCGAACACTTCGGGTACGAACTCGTCGTCCCGGAGCAGCGGTGTTCGGGGACGCCGATGTTCGCAAACGGAATGCTGGGCGACGCCCGCCGCGCGGCGGCGGTCAACGTCTCCTCGATGGCCGACCTCGTCGCGGCGGGGTACGACGCCGTCGCCTCGTGTACCTCCTGTTCGATGTCGTTGCGCCAGGAGTACCCCGAACTGTTCGACTTCGAGGGGGTAGACGAGGTGGCTGCCCACACCTTCGAGTCCGTCGAGTACCTCCGGATCCACGAGGACCTCCGGGCGGAGATCAGGGAGGCCGACGTCTCCGGGGAACTCGCGTCGGAGTTCGCCTACCACGCACCCTGCCACGCTCGCAACCAGGGGCTGGACCGGCAGGCCGTCGAGCTGTTCAGGGAACTCGAGGGGACGGGGATCGAGGACGTGGGCGACTCCTGCTCGGGTATTTCGGGCACCTACGGCTGGAAGGCCGAGAAGTACGACAAATCGATGGCGATCGGCGCGGAGATGTTCGAGCACATGGAAGCCGCCGAGGGGGAGACGGGCATGACCGAGTGCCCGACCTGCGCGATGCAGATGGAACACGGCACCGGCTACGAGGTCCGGCACCCGCTGGAACTGCTGGAGGCAGCACTGGTCGACGCGGACTAGTGGTGGCGACTGGTGTAGGGGATCCCCGGTTCGCCTACATCTCGATGACGTTCCCGCAGTCGGGGCACTCCAGTGTCACGCCGTCGTCGTCGACGTGGCTGACGTGGTAGTCGGCGTCACACTCCTGGCAAGGGACGGCGGCGCGGACCTCGCCGTCGTCCTGGGGCGCGCCCATCGCGAGCGCGCGGATCCGGCCGTCGCTCTCGTTTTTGCCCTCCTGGTACTCGCCGGGGGCGAACCGGACGACCTCGTCGGCCCCCACCTCGACCGCGCCGTCCATCGTCTCGAAGGTGGCCGTCCCCTCGATGACGTAGAAGACCTCCTCCTGGTTCATGTGGGTGTGCAGGCCGCCGGAGAAGGAGTCGCCAGGCTCGAGTTCGTAGTAGTTGATGGCCATGTCGCCCAGATTTAGCGGGGCGGAGGCGTGTTTCTGGACGTCGGCGACGCGCGGTTCGTTGTCGAGACTGTCGATGGATACTTTCTCCATGTCCGTGTGCTCGGATGCAACCCTGTTATGCTTTGGCAAAGCGGTGACCCGACCCGACACGGCACGGCACGGCTGTCCCGGGGCCGGTCCCCGGCGTGGGTAACCGCGCCCACGGGCTACCCGGGCATCGGACAGAGGCTTGCGGTGAAGACCGCGACGTCGTCGGTGTCGTTGCGCGCCCCGTGGGGGACGCCGCGGTCGTGGTGGACGACCCCTGGGGCCTCGACCGACTCCTCCGCGCCGTCCTGGAGGACCGTCACGGTCCCCTCGACAACGTGGAAGACGTTCGTCGAGTCGGAGTGGTCGTGGGGTTCGAGTTCCGCGCCCGGCCCGAGCGCGAACGCCTTCACGAGTACGTCCTCGGAGACGACACATTCGGTGTCGACCACCTCGCCCGCCTCGGGGTCGAGGTCCTGATACCGGTCCATATCCGTCGGTCGGCGGGCTGGCACTTAGCGGTTTGCACGCCAGGCAGTGACGTCCACGCCGGGGGTTATACCGAGCCGCTCCCCCTCACGGCATGGCCGGGGTCAAGCTGCTCCGACGCGCCACGCTACTGGTCGACATCGGCGGGACGACCCTGCTCGTCGACCCGATGCTGAGCGGGACCGGGGAGACCCCGCCGGTCCCCGACCCCCAACGACCGCGAGGACCCCCTCGTCCCTATGCCCGGGGTCCCGCTGGAGTACAACGCCGTCCTCGTCACCCACCGCCACCGCGACCACTTCGACGACGCGGCCGCCGACCGCCTCTCCGCCGACGACGTCGGCCGGGTGCGCGAGCACCTCGACGACAGCGTGCCGGTGGTCGCCGACCACATGGAAGCGATCAACCACTGCCTGCGCACCCGCGAAGACCCCCAGGCGGCCGTCGACGGCGTGACAATCCCGGAGGACCGGGAGGCCGTCACGGTCTGAGTTATTCGGTGCGGGTCCGGGCCCTCTGGACCCAGTCCACGAAGCATTTACCAGCGCCCGTCAGACGGGTAGACATGCGACGACGCGACTTTCTCGCGCTGTCGGGTGCAACGGCCGGGCTGGCTGGCCTGGCAGGCTGTACTGGCCCGGCCGGGACGCGTACGCTCCCGACGCCCCTACGCGACGAGTCCGGGCTGCCCTCCGGGGCGACCTACCGGCTCGGCGAGGAAGCCACGGCCGGGCTGACGGCCGTTACCGTTCTGGACGCGACTGTCCAGCGCTCCGACCACTACCGAACCGAGTCGGGATCGCTCGACGTGTACGCTCCCCCGGACAGCTATCTCGTCTCCACCCGGGTTACCGCGCAGGGCGAGGAGCGCCCGCCGCTGTCGGCCTTCGAACTCCAGGTCGACGAGGAGTCCTCCCTGCCGCTGTCGTCAGTCGAGGGGCGCCCGCTCTCGGCACTGCTCACTCGGTACGCCCCCTACGGGCCGGACGCCGAACCGGATCCCGACGGCCAGTACCTCCTGTTCGAGGTGCCGGCCGGGAGCACGGGCGAGACGGTCGCGGTCGTCTGGTCGCCCGCCGGCGAGGACCCGGTCTACTGGCCGCTCCGCGACCAGCAACGTGCGGCCCTCGAGCGCCCGCGCCCTCCGCTGACCGTGGCGGGGTTCGAGACCCCTGGGACCGCTGGCGCGGACGCAGACCCGACGGCCACCCTCGAAGTCGAGAACGGGGGCGACGTGGACGGAACACTCCGTGCGGCGCTGAACTACACGGGGGCCGTCGACGCCTCCGAGACCCTCTCGGTGTCGGTCCCCGCCGGGGAGACGACGGTGACGGAGTACGGTCTCCCCTGGAACGGCCGACGCCTCGAGGTCGAACTCGCCTGGGTCGGACCCCACGAACAGCGGGCCATCGAGCCCGACGGGGGGTAGGCGGCCGCGAACAGAGCGGCCCCCCTCGTCGGACTCCCCGGAACCGATACACCGAAGTGCGCAACCCGAGAATACCGGCGTATGGTAGCCGACCACGACGAGGACCGGCCGGCCTACGACCCCAGCGCACCGACCCCGGCCGAGCGCGAGCCGCCGCTTCGCTCGACGGCCCCACAAAGCGAGTTCACCACCGGTCAGGTCGGTGTCGGCGCCCTGGTTACGCTCGTCGGACTGCTGGTCACCTTCGGCCTGCCGCTGGTACTCTGAGCGAGATGGGAAGGTTAAAGAGCGGGACAACGCTACGACTGTCTGCGCCCGGGTGGCTTAGCTGGACATAGCGCCGCACTCATAGGGTTCTCACACACGCGGCACGCGTCCCCCGAGGGTCGTCCTCGGACCTGGGATATGCGGAGATCGAGGGTTCGGAGCCCTCCCCGGGCATACCTAAAAGGGTTCACGCCCTTTTGCGGTTCCAGTAGATAAAAAGAGAGCAATCCTACATATCGTTCAGTACAGCGAACTCACTGAGTAATTCAGTTTTGCATCTCAGCGTTGCACGATAGACCGTCTAGTGACTGGGGAAATCTGGCGTACCATGCAGCAATAGCTTGCGCACAAAGACCGTAGAGTCACTGTATGGTACTCAGCCAAACAATCTTGGATGCGTCGGCGTCAGCACAGTTAGCCCCGCTGCAGTTTGGAGGGGGTTTCATTGAACTTGCAATACTGTTCGTCATCCTCGCAGTTGTCGCTGCCGTCGTCGGTGCGAGTGGTGTCGCAGGGATCAGTATGACCATTGCGAAGTGGTTCATCATTATCTTCGTGGTGCTCGCGGTGGTCTCGCTGGTTATATGAACCCTGTCGCGGTGATGACGGCGACGGATCCTCTGTTTTTCATCGGTACCGACTGGTCGCGTCGTTCCTCTGAGCTACTGCACGCGCTTGTTCCTGCTCGCAGAGACGTTGAGAGCGAGGCACTGGCCGAGGTCGTCGCCGCGTACAACAAGCGCCGGCGGGAGGCCGAGGACCGAAGCCGGCGAGTAACAACTCACTAGACCGCTTGCCATGTCACAGTATGTGACAAGTCCGGCGTGGTAACTTTGGCCGATTTACCCGGAGTGGACAGCGACTCGACCGAAATTCGAGCGAATAACAGCACCATCTGGCCGAACGGACGGGTGAGAAGGGTAGCGGCGTCGGACCCGGACCGAGGTGAGGACCCTCTGAAAAGGACGACGGAGAGTGATTACGAGCCGCCCTCGCGCGCCGTCTCGTTGACGAGCGTGTAGATGCGGTTGGCCCAGTCCGCCTCCGCACGCGGAGTCGGCCCCTCGCCGGTGCCACGGATAGCACTGGCCTCCCGGCGGACGACGGGCGTGTGCGTGTCGTGGACGGTGAACTCGCGGCCCCACAGGTCGGCCAGCCCCCGTCGGAGACGGACCCCGAGGGCCGACCGGACCGCGCCGGCGGCGTTCCGGGCGGTCCAGTAGGCGGCGTTCAGCATCGGGTTCTCGACCGTCGCATTCGGTCCGTATCCTTCCGGGTACACCCTGACCGTCTGCGTCGGGATATCTACCACGACCCGTCCCCCGTCGAGGAAGAACTCGACCTGTCGGCTCCCCCGGACGTTCGAGTGGTGCTGGATAGTACAGGCAACCTCGTCTCCTGTCCGGTAGGAGATAGCGAGGCCGTCGTACTCGACGGCGTCGTCGCGAGTGGTGTTCAGGTGCTGGACGTCGACCGCCCGCTCGTTTGCGGGATACCCCGCCGAGCGCAAGCCCATGTAAATCGGGTGGACGATACCCTCGCCGAACTCCCCGCCGGGGAGGTCAAGCACCCACTCGCCGCGGCCGGGCTCGCGGGGGTCGGTATCCTCCAGCCACCGGACCGAGACGCCGTGGAGCCGACCGAGCCGGCCGCTCTCGACCAGCCGGCGGGCCCGGACGAACGGCGGGTAGTACACCTGGTTGTGGACCACCGTTGCCCTGCGGCCAGTCTCGTCGGCGCGCCCGGCCACCGACTCGTACTCCTCGCGGGTGGCGGTCACCGGCTTCTCGACGAGAACGTGTGCCCCGGCGTCGAGACACCGCAGCGCGAGGGCGGCGTGCGTGGCGACCGGCGTACAGACGTGGACCCAGTCGACCGCTTCGGACGAGAGCAGGTCCCCGAGGTCGGTGTAGGGCGTGACGCCCCACTCCTCGGCCCGCCCCCGTGCCACCGACTCGTCGGTGTCGGCGACGGCCGTGAGGGTCGTCCCATCGGTTCGGGCGAGGGCGCGCCGGTGCCACGTGGCCACGTTGCCGAGACCGACAACCGCCGTGTCCAGCATATCGGTCCATTGAGAGCCCAGGTCAATGATTCCCGCGGGCTGCCGTCCGGACCTGTCAGAACAACGTCTGGCCGGAGCGGAGCTGCGGCGCGGGCCGGCGCTCATGCAGGCCAGTGGAGACCACGCCTGCCGACGACCGAGCCGGCGGACGTGGTCGACGCGCCCGCTCCGGTCTGACGGCCGTGTCGGGGGTTGGAAGCCCGGCTCACCGGACGACCGCCACGGGGACGGGGGACCGGCGGAACACCTTCTGTGCGACGTTCCCGATAAGGAGCCGGTCAGCAAGGGAACCGCCGTGGCTTCCGACCACGACCGTGTCGAACTCCCCGGCCCGGTTCAGGATCGCCCGCGCCGGGTGTCCGAACCCGACCTCGGTACCGATCTCGACGCCGTACTCGGCGGCGAGCGCTCTGGCGGGGTCGAACACCACCTCCGCGCGTTCCTCGGCGGCGCTGTCCGGGTCGTCTTCGAGAGCCAGTCCCGTCGCTTCGCCCCCCATCGGCGACGGGCCGCCGACGACGTGCAGCACGGTGATCTCGGCATCCCGATGGGTCTCGAGAGCGTACACGAGTGCCTGCTGGGCCATCTCCGAGTCGTCCATCGGGACGAGGATGCGTGAGGCCATGTGAACGGTACGGTCAGGCAATACATAAACCGGCGCCTGGTCGGGGTCGTACTGCACATCCGGTGTCGGCTACGGCGGGCGAGCGGAGTCGTCCGGGCGTTCGAGCCGTCCCCACGACCGGACACTGCCGGGCGCGATCCGGATGAGGGGGCGCTCCTCGAGCGCGTGGGTCGCGTACTGGTCGTACTTCCCGCGGAGGGCGCTGAGACCGTCGGGATGTGGGTCCTCGTCCGGCTCACAGTGCGCCGCCGTCCCGCGGACCTGAACCCAGCCGAGCCCGGACCAGTCCTCGGTGTAGTGGTCGACGACCAGCGTCACCCGGGGGTTCTGCTCGATATTCCGGCTCCGCCGGAGCGCGTCCGGTGGGACCTCCTGTGGCTTCTCGTCGACCGGGCTCACGATGTGGTCGTCGACGAGGGCGAAGCAGACCGGCACGGCGTGGGGTCGTCCCTCCGTGTCGACCGTGGCGAGGCGACCGACGCGCGCCGTCTCGACGTACTCCCGTTCCTCGCTCCGGAACATACGACCTCCTGGGGCGGGTGGACAAAGAAGCCCCCGCCGTCGCCGTGGAGACAGCAGCGACAGCACAGGCTCAGGGAGGCACGTCAGCGTCGGCAACCAGGGAGACGCATCAGCGTCGGCAACCCGCAGCGTGGGAGGCCAGTCGGCTGGCGCTCGGCGGCCGGATGACCGGTCAGGACCCGGCAGTCGCTGCGAGCGATGCCGCGACCTCCGGCAACACGTCGTCGGGGACGTCCTCGACGTAGCCGACCGCCTTGCGCGCCGACAGCCACGACATCGAGACGCCGCTGCCGCCGTGTCCGTAGTTGTGGACCACGCCGTGTTCCCGCTCGACACGCACCCCGTCCGGCCTGTACGGCCGGAACCCGTGTTTGGCGTGGATGTCGTCTCTGTCGACATCGATGTACTCGCTCATGATGTCCGCGTTGACAGTGTACAGGCGTTCGGGGATGGTCTCCCCATCGATGGTAGTGGGCTCCGTGGGTGACTCGCCGCGCCACTCGCCGTCGACGATGTCGCCCTCCAGATACGACCCGCCGAAGAGGACCGAGTCCGTCCGGGGGTACATGTACGCGTAGTGCCCGTAGTCCGTCGGCGTGTAGGTGTAGGAGAAGGGCAGCGGCGCCTCGCCGTCGTATGGCACGTCGAGGATGTGACCCTTGATCGCTTTCATCGACTCGTCGCCGAACAACTCCCTGCTACCGTCCCCCGAGCAGTTGAAGACGGCCTGCCCCGGGAGGTCCTCAACTTCCCCGGGGGTCACGCTCCGGTGCTCGGGGGTACCACCCAGTTCTCGATAGGTGTCGTACAGCAGCGGAATGTACTCTGGCATCTCGACGAAGTACTCCTCGCAGACGTAGCCGCCCTCGACGGAGTGACCGGACCGGGACGGGACGTCGCCGCCGTACGCCGTGACGTCCTGGACCGCCATCCGGTCCGGGTTGGGTTCGGGGTGTGGGTCCTCGTAGAGGTAGTAGTGTGTGTGTTTCCGGACCGGAACACCGTCTGCCTGGTAGAACGGCTCGAAGCTCGCCTCCGCTCGTCTGATGAGTTCGTCCTCGGAGTAGGCGGACTCCACCTGGACGGGGAAGATAGAAGCAGCCGCGTAATCCGTCGAAACGGTCGGGGTGTCCGGGCCGTCGATGTACGCGAACGTGTCGCTGACCAGTGTCGTGTTGTGACCGAGATACTGGAGGAGTACACCAGTTGACAGTCCCTGCACGCCGCCGCCAATGATCGTATACTCCATACATTCCGCAGTCGATTGTGCATCCTAAACCTTCCGCGTTCTTCTCGCGGTATTTTTTCCAATACGGAACGAATCAGTACACACTACTGCGTCATATATCCGTCGGATTGCCCGGCAGAACCGCGGTGTCGACAGTGTGAACGGTTGAGGGTGGTTCGCTCGACCGGCGGCCCCGCTCCGGCGTGGCGCGCCATCGACGCGGTGGGGGGCCAACAGGCTTCGCTCACCGACAGCGACACGCGAGTCAGGAGGGCACGGGAGAGTCGACCTCCCGGACTCCAGCCGTCATCCAGCAGCCGTCGTACTGCCCCCCGGACTGTCGGTCGAGCCGCCAGCGGTAGGTCGTGCTGTTCCCCGTGGCGGTCGTCACAGTCACGGTCCGCTCCGCCGACATTCCCGTCCTGTCGACTGGCCCGTAGGTGACCGTCTCGGCCTCGAGCAGCGGGCGGTATGAGGTGTTGATCAACCGCCTGAAGTTCGCGTATGGCCCGGTCACCTCCCTGTTCGAGGGGGCGGCAAAGCGCCAGGCCGTCCGAATCCCCCCATCGGTTTCGGGGTCGTTGTTCGACAGCGCGGCCACCTGGATGGAGACCACAAGCCCCGGTGGCCGGGTGCACGTCGGCTCCAGGGACGCGTAGTCGGCACCCCCATTCCCGGCGTCGCCGTCAGCCTGTCGGGCAGTCTCGCTCCTGTCGGCCCCGGCGTTGCCCGTCGTCTCCGGGACTGGCGCAGGGGTGACCGTCTCCTGGGGCTCGTCGGCCCCACCGAGGATCCCTGCACAGCCCCCGAGGACGACCAGCGCGAGCAGCGTCGCCGTGCCGACTCCGAGTCGCCGTCTCGGCATAGCCTGAACAGCGGCCGGACCGACTTCGGTGTTCGGATCCAACCAGTACCCGCGGCGGAACGCGTCGCCCTCCGCTGAGCAGGACCCGCCATTGACAACTGGCCTCGCGTGGCGGCCGACCCGACAGCGCGTCGCCCACTGCAGCCGCGGTGTTGCATAGGCTTACAAGCCCCCGCTACGAAAAACACGTGTCATGGAGTACCACGACCCGGAGAAAGCACAGAAAGTCGCGAGCCGCGTGGAGGCGTTCATGGAGGAGGAGGTTCTCCCTCGCGAGCGGGAGGCGCTGCGGACCGGCAACCGCGTCTCCTTCGACGAACTCGAGGAGTACTGGGAGATGGCCAAAGAGCGGGACATCTTCGCCCCGCAGGCGCCACAGGAGTACGGCGGGCAGGGGTTCGAGTTCCGGAACATGTTGCCTTCCTTCGAGCAGGTAGGCCGGTCGCTGTTCGGCGCACTCGCCATCCGGGCCAACGCCCCCGACGAGGGGAACATGCACACCCTCGAGATCGGCGCCAGCGAGCAGATCAAAGAGGAGTACCTCCGGCCGCTGGTCCAGGGCGAGAAGTGGAGTTGCTTCTCGATGACCGAGCCGATGGGCGGCGGTGGCTCGGACCCGAAGATGCTCCAGACGACCGCCGAGAAGGACGGTGACGAGTGGGTCATCAACGGCCACAAGTGGTGGTCCTCGCAGGCGAAGATCGCCGACTTCCTGTTGGTGTTCGCCCGGACGGACCACGACGCCCACCCCTACGAGGGCTCCTCGATCATCCTCGTGCCCAAAGACACCGACGGCGTGGAGATCGTCCGTAACTACGGGGTGCTCGGCGGCCACGGCGTCATGGAGACGGAGTTCGGCCACGCCGAGATCAAGTACGACAACGTCCGCGTCCCCATCGAGAACACCATCGGCGAGGAGAACGGCGGCTTCCGGCTCGCCCAGCTCCGGCTGGGCGGGGGCCGGCTGACCCACTGCATGCGCTACTCGGGAATGGCCGAGCGGGCGCTGAACGTCGCGAAGGCGTACATGGCCGAGCGGGAGGCCTTCGGTGAGCCACTGTCCAACAAGCAGGCGCTGCGGCACCGTATCGCCGACGCCGAGACGAAACTCCACGTCGCCCGGACGGCATCGCGCCACGCCGCCCGTGAACTCGACCGGAGCGACGCCCGCATCGAGGTCGCGATGGCCAAGACCTTCACCGCCAACGTCACAAACGAGATCATCGACCTGGCGGTGCAGTGCTGTGGCGGCAACGGGATCGCGAAGGACCTGCCGCTCGCACACTTCTACGAGGAGGTGCGCGCGTTCCGGATCTTCGACGGTGCCGACGAAGTCCACCGCCGCACTATCGCCCGCGACGCCTTCGAGGACCTCAGCACGGAGGAGATCGAACACGTCCTCCGGTTCGACCCGCCCCGAAGCCAGACGGCCACCGCCGACGACGACTGACGAGCTCCCCAGCGACTGGTTGCCCCCGAGCGACTGGCTGCCCCCGAGCGACTGGTTGCTCAAAGACGACTGGCC